>PFGG01000046.1:0-9106 GCA_002783405.1 bacterium (Candidatus Blackallbacteria) CG13_big_fil_rev_8_21_14_2_50_49_14
TCATATTGTATCATCTAAGTATTCAACAAAATACACATGGGAAAGGAGTGTGGGAAAGACACGTCCGGCTTACACCGGATGCGCTCTGCCTCTCCGGTATGAATGCCGGAGTCTCCTGCGCAAGACCTGATGAAGCATAAATCTGTTTTGTTATTAGGGGGGTATGGCGGCGTTGGGCAGTGTCTGGCCCGGCTCCTTTTGAAGGAAACTCAAATAGAGATCGTTATTGCAGGAAGAAGAAAAGAAAAGGCAGACGAATTTGCTGCCACTCTCAACAGGGAATATGCTGGTCATCGGGTGAATAGCCGTTGCGTGGATGCTTCTGATTACACCTGTCTCGTAGCTGCTTTTGAAGATGTGCAGCTTGTTATTGTTTTGACGACGACCCCAAATCTAATCAAGCAGATTGCTCAGGCTGCTCTTGTAGCTGATTGTGACTATTTGGATATTCTTGTCGGCGAGAATACGTTTCAAGATTTAGAGCCGTTGAACTCATCGATCAAGCAACAGAAAAGAATATTTATCACACAAGCAGGCTTTCATCCCGGTTTACCGGCTGTTTTTATTCGCTATGCTGCTCAATATTTTGATACGTATGAAAAAGCAATTATTGCGATGGCGATGAATGCCCGGTTTGAACGCGCGGAGCAAGCTGTTGAAATTATTTCACTGATAGCAGAATTTAAGGCCGAAGTTTACAAAGCGGGAGCTTGGCGAAATGCAACCTATCAAGAGGCTCTGACCATCGACATGGGAAGCAAATTCGGAAGCATGCAAGTTTTTCCCATTCAAATGCCAGAGATAAAATCCATGCCAGAAATGTTTTCCTTAAATGAAACAGGAGTTTACGTATCAGGTTTTAACTGGTTTGTGGATTATTTGGTTTTTCCCATAATTTGGGTAAGCCAAAAAATCAGGAAAGGATGGGCAACAGGTTTTCTAACTCAACTTTTCACCTGGGGCGTAAACACTTTTTCATCTCCGTATCAAGGGGTTGTGTTTCTGAATGAAGCAGAGGGTATAAAAGACAACAAGAAGCAGAGAGTTCGTATTATTGCAGAGCATGATGATGCTTACCTTTTCACTGCAATACCTGTTGCAGCATTGCTCAAACAATACTTTAAGGGCTGTCTTCCTTTTGGCTTAGGGTTGATGGGACATATCGTGGATGTTAATGAACTGTTCAGTGATATGGAAAAAATGGGTCTACACATCAGAGTTGAAGAGCAATAAGCTCTGGAGAAAGCAAAGAAGAGTAGAACTTTGCATTTCAAGAAAGAACCTGTTCATGTCAACTGAACTCGCTTCAAAAGCTTCACTTTGGACCTTGGCTCTGGGGGCCATTGGCGTGGTCTCTGGAGATATTGGCAGCAGCCCCTCTATACCCTGAAAGAATGTTTTCACGGCCATCTCAAACTGAATCACGCCCTGCATGAGCAGATCATTCTGCTCTCGGTCAAATCCAAGAATATTCAGGCGGTTGAGCCTGAGAACGCTTTAGAAGTGAACAAATTGGGCCGGGGCGTTTTTCAGGTAACTGCCAGCTATGGCTTTATGCAGTCGCCGGATATTCCCCGCCGGCTCACGGCTTGCCCTGATTTTAAAGCCTGGCTCATACCTGAAAACACCACTTATTTTATCGGGCATCAGACGCTGCTGCTGGAGCAGAACAAATCCCGCATGGCCAAGTGGCGTCGTGCGCTGTTTGTGTTTATGTCCCGCAAGGCCTGGTCGGCCGCCGGTTTTTTTAACCTGCCCCGTGAGCGCGTAATAGAGATTGGCATGCAGGTTGAAATCTGATTATTTTCAGACCAAACAAAAGAGGGGCTCAGATGAGCCCCTCTTTTTGTTGTTCTCTGCTTAAATCGTAGCAGAACCTGTTTTCAGGGCTGCTTTGAGATATTCACGCCGCATGGTCGCGATATTTTCAATCGAAATGCCTTTGGGGCAAACTGCTTCGCATTCGCCATGGTTTGAGCAATTGCCAAAGCCTTCAGCATCCATTTGCTCAATCATGCGCAGGGCCCGGCGGGTCGCCTCAGGCTTGCCTTGGGGCAAATGCGCGTATTGAGCAATTTTAGCCCCCACAAACAGGGCTGCAGAGGCATTCGGACAAGCTGCCACACAGGCGCCACAGCCAATACAGGCAGCAGCAAAGAAGGATTTATCGGCTTCCTCTTTACCAATCGGAATTGAATTGGCATCCTGGGCACAGCCCGTATTGACACCGACATAGCCACCGGCTTGAATAATCCGGTCAAAGGCAGAACGATCCACGACCAAATCCTTGATCACCGGAAAAGCTTCCGAGCGCCAGGGTTCAATCGTAATCGTATCGCCATCGCGGAAGGTACGCATATGCAACTGGCAAGTTGCAGTGCGTCGGGCGGGGCCATGGGGCACGCCATCAACGACCACCCCACAGGTGCCGCAAATGCCTTCACGACAGTCGTAATCATATTCAATCGGCTCTTCTTTGCCCTCTTTGATCAGCTTTTCATTGAGCACGTCCAGCATTTCCAAAAAAGACATATGACTGGAAACATTGTCCAATTCATAATCATGTAAGGCACCGGGGCTGTCTGGCCCTTTTTGGCGCCAGATACGCAACTTCATTCGCATTTTATCAGACATGGTGCTACTCCTTACTTATAGCTTCGTTGAGAGGGTTTAACATCATTAAATTCCAGCGCTTCCTTGTGCAGAACCGGCTGGCTCAGATTTCCGGAATATTCCCAGGCAGCGGCATAGCTATACGCTTCATCGTTGCGCTTGGCTTCGCCTTCTTCGGTCTGGTATTCTTCGCGGAAATGGCCTCCGCAGGATTCTTGACGGTGCAGGGCATCCAGTGCCATCAGTTCGCCCAGTTCCAAGAAATCTGCAACCCGGCTGGCAAACTCAAGGTTTTTATTCCAGCCATCGGCCGTGCCAGGAATTCTGACATTCTGCCAAAATTCTTCACGCAGTTTGGGAATTTCTTGCAAGACCTGGGTCAAGCCTTCTTCAGTGCGTGACATGCCGACATAATCCCACATTTTCAGACCCAATTCGCGATACAGCTCCATCACGGTGCGTTCCCCTTTGATCGAGAGCAGTTTATCGATTTGGCCCTGAATTTCAGCCCGCACGCCTTTGAAGGCTTCGTGCTGTTCGGGATCGACTTTGACGGGGGATTTTCCGGCCAGATAATCGCCAATGGTATAGGGCACCACGAAATAGCCATCTGCCAGACCCTGCATCAGGGCGCTGGCGCCCAAACGGTTGGCACCGTGGTCAGAGAAATTGGCTTCACCCAGGGCAAAAAGGCCTGGAATGGTGGTCATCAGGTTATAATCCACCCACAGACCGCCCATGGTATAGTGTACGGCTGGATAAATCTTCATCGGCACTTCATAGGGATTTTCACCGGTAATCCGCTCATACATTTCAAACAGATTGCCATAGCGATCTTCCACGGCCTTGCGGCCCAAGCGCTGAATCGATTCGGCAAAGTCGAGATAGACTGCCAAACCCGTTTCACCCACGCCCCGGCCTTCATCGCAAACATATTTAGCATTGCGGGAAGCCACGTCACGGGGCACAAGGTTGCCGAAACTGGGGTAACGGCGTTCGAGATAATAATCGCGTTCGTCTTCAGGAATTTCTCCCGGTGGACGTTTATCTCCCGCTTTTTTGGGCACCCAGACCCGGCCATCATTGCGCAGAGATTCGCTCATCAGCGTCAACTTGGACTGGTAATCGCCTGAAACAGGGATACAGGTCGGGTGAATCTGGGTAAAGCAGGGATTGGCGAAATAAGCCCCGCGCTTGTGGCAGCGCCAGGCAGCCGTGGCATTGGAATTCATGGCGTTGGTAGAGAGGAAATAGACATTGCCATATCCGCCAGTGCAAAGCAAGACGGCATCCCCCGCATAGGATTCCAATTCGCCGGTTTTGAGGTTGCGCATGACCACCCCTTTGGCGGCTCCGTCAATTACCACCAAATCCAGCATTTCGCGGTAGGTGAAGAGTTCAACCTTACCCGCATCGACCTGACGCATCATGGCGCCATAGGCTCCCAACAGCAATTGCTGACCTGTTTGGCCAGAAGCATAGAAAGTACGCGAAACCTGTGCGCCCCCAAACGAACGATTCGAAAGCATGCCGCCGTATTCACGGGCAAAGGGCACACCTTGGGCTACGCACTGGTCGATAATGCTGACGCTGACCTGGGCCAGACGGTAGACATTGGCTTCACGGGCGCGGAAATCGCCCCCCTTGACGGTGTCATAAAACAGACGCCAAACGCTGTCCCCATCATTCTGATAGTTTTTGGCAGCGTTGATTCCGCCCTGGGCAGCAATACTGTGCGCGCGACGGGGAGAGTCTGAAATACAGAAAGACTTGACGTTATACCCCAGTTCAGCCAGGGTGGCAGCCGCAGAAGCGCCGGCCAGACCTGTGCCAATCACCAGCACGGTATATTTACGTTTATTGGCGGGATTGACGACTTTAATCCCGGCTTTATAGCTGTCCCATTTATCTGATACCTGACCAGAGGGAATATGGGCCTGGAGGGGAGTACCCTCTTGAATATTCAGCTTACTCATTGCTGTAACCTCCAATTAATGCGCGGCCGGAACCATATAACAAACCCAGAGGGGCAACGCCAGGAAGCCCACAGCCAGGAGTACGGCCAGAAGAACGCCGAGACCATGAATCACAGGCGTATAACGAGGATGATAGGCTCCCAGCGACTGGAAAGCACTCCAGAAACCATGGCTGAGATGGCTGCCCAAAAACAGCATCACCAGGGTATAAGCCCAGGCAATGACAGGATTATGAAAAGCCGCCACAACAGGTTTATACAGGTTGATCACTTCTGCGCCATGCACGATCACCTGTTCGGGATTGACACGGGTCTGAAAACGAAACATCCAGACATGCGCCACCAAAAACACCAGCAGCACAAGTCCGGTATAAATCATACTTTGTGAAGCCATTGTTTTACGGCTGGGTTTCCCTGCGTTCCCCTTCACCGCATAGCGGCTCTTACGGGCTGCGCGGTTCTGAGAGGTTACACTAAAGGCAAAGATAATATGAAAGACGAAAACAGCCATCAGGCCCAATTCGGCCAGACGGATCAAGGGGCCCAGACTTTCAAGCTTCAGTACATAACTGTTAAAGGCTTCAGCCCCAAAGAAAAGGGTTAAATTGCCGGCGAGGTGAATGACAATAAATGCCACCAGCGCCAGGCCACTTAAACCCATGATATATTTGCGACCCACGGTTGAATCAAAAATAGACAGGATAGACTCAATTGCGTTAGGTTTGGCAGTATTATTTTCTGCGTTTTGCATACGGGTTCCTGCTCTTAAGAAATTGATGCTTTACGGCACATATACCATAGCATGAAGTGCAGATCACTGGTAACACACCGCATCTATTTAAGCTATGCGGCCTGTTCAAGCTTTCGGTCAAGTTTACGGCAAGGTGCTCAAGCGTTCACTTTCAGGCTGTGTTTCACAAACCAACGAAAGGTGCCTTCAGTTTAAAAGCATCTTTGAAAACTGTACATGATCCGGATCAAGTTCGCGTAAAATTCTGGTTTATTTTTGATAAAGATATGCTTTAAGCCATAAAATCAGGGCTTCAGTACTGCGGGTTTGGCCAAAAATCAGAGCATTCCGTTCTCTCAGCAGCAAACGACACTGACGGTTCCAGTCTTTTTCCTGGGCCAGGCGCACTGCGATTTGTATATAGTCCTCTGGCGTCTGGGCCACACCAAAATCCAAGCCCATGGCCTGATAAAGCCCCAGCCCTCCCCTGCCGCGCTGAAACTCAGACGGCCAGGTCACCACAGGTACTTCCCGTTCAAAGGCCATGTACAGGGTATTGCCGCCCCCAAAATGAAAAGTATCCAAGACCACATCCGCATTTTCAAGCCAAAGCATGAATTGGCCCCAAGGCATCCAGGGCAAAAAATGAACCCGCGCAGCCAGGTTCCCCAAACTGCGTTGAAAACGCCGCTCCAAAATCTGATGCAAAAGGGTCTGATGAAATTTAAACAAATAGAGATCAGCCTGCGGATCGCGCTCTAAAATGCCCTTGATCACGGCATCAAAATCAGGGTGAATTTTGAACAGGGTCATGGGGCAGAGATAAAGATGCCGACCACTGGGCAACCCCAGATCTGAAGAGGCGTTGAGGCTCCGCCGGGGAGGGCGCGTATAGTTGACAGGAACCCCTGGTAAACAGAGCAAATTTTCACTGTAATGGTTTTGGGCTGAGGGCAGCTCAAGATCGGCATGTGAAATAAAGGTATCGATGGTGGGAATGCCGCTGGTCGTAGGATGCCCAGACAAAACCGCCTGATGAGGAGCCAAACGGCTAAAAGCCAAAAGCCAGGAAAAATGATCCATGCCCAATTCAGGGTAAATCAGCAGATCCAAAGCCTGCTGCTGAATTTGCAAACGGGCATGCTCCAAACTGGCAGACAAATGCTCAAGCCCTTGAACCCGCTCTTTTAAAAGCTCAGTCACCTGATCGGGTTTGCTGGAGGGCGCCAGAAAAAGCAGCACTTCAAAATCGGGTTCTTGGGCCAAAGCTTGAATCATGCCCCCAAAACAATGGGTGACGGAATGGTCTTGAAAACAGGCAGAGACCAAACCAATTTTCAATTTATCGGGTGCGGGCTCACACAAGGCCAGCTGGGGTGAAAGATAACGCTGAAGAAACTGGGCCAGTGTGCTGTTCAATTCCCGATCATTCTGTCCCTGGTAGGCCAGGTAAAAATTGGTAAGCCCCGAAAACTCACACAGAGGGTCTTGAATCTCAAAGTTTGTGATTTGCAATTGCGCCAGCGTAAAACTTAAACGGGCCCTGGCTTCCAGTAATTCCTCTTGGCAAGCATAAACGCGCGGAAGTTGCAGGGCCTGACGAAGCGAAAGCATGGATGAGTCACGGTCAGAGCGCTTTGAAGAAATTGCCTCTTTCCGCTTACGCAACAATGCAGGCTGCAATTGCAGCGCCTGGGCTATTGCGGTTTGTGCCTGGGCCGTCAAACCATTGTCATAAAGACATTGGCTGTAATTCAACCACCCTTCGGCATAGGTGGGTTGAAGGGTAATGGCTTGACAATAAGCCGCAAGCGCCGCTGTCATCTGACCACATTCCCGTGCCAAATGCCCCAAATTGGTATACACCTGCGCAAAACCAGGCTCCAGTTCCAAAGCGCGCTCAAAGGCCCGATGGGCGGGTTCAGCCTGTTTAAGCGAACGCAGAATCAGGCCATATTCATTCCAGGCATTGGCATCGTTGGGACAGAGCGCCAGCCATTCCTGCACATGGGCCAAAGCCTCTGACCAACGTTTCAGCGCTTGATAATGCAGGCAAAGCTTTTGATGAAGCCGCAGTTCAGACTGAATTTGAAGACAGGCTTCCCAGTAGAGAAAAGCATCGGTTTCCTGCCCTTTGAGCCACAAAGCCTGGGCCAAATAGTCCAGGGCCTGACGAAAATCGGGCTGAGCCTGCACAGCCCGTTTTAAACAGGTTTCTGCCAAATCCAAATTGTCTGAGCGCAGGGCCAAAAATCCACGTCCAAACCAGGAAGGGGCATGTTGAGGTAAAAGACGCAAAACCTGCAGATAATGGGCGTCGGCCTGTGCATCCACTTGGTTTTCCTGTAAAAGCACCGCCATGCGATAATGCAATTCTGCGGCCTCAGGGTATTTTTTGAGCAGTTGCGCCAGTGCGACCTGGGCCTGAGACCACTCAGCCTGCCGCAAAAAGGGCTCCAAAATTCTGAGTTCAGCGTGATAGGACATACCCCTTAGCCTAACATGTCACAGCCCCATCTTTTTGTAACATTTCTATCCGATTGTCATAAATCAGGGTTTATTGTACTCAAAAAACAATTTCAAAACAGCCTTGATTTTTGTTCAGTTCAAGCGTTGAGCGATTAATACATTTTAACTTTTTTGCAACAATTATCTATTGCATTTTTCATCATATTTAAACCAATAGACAGATATTCACACAAAATCAAAAGGGAACTTCTTTGGTTTTTTTTCGTCTTCGATCAAATACGCACTTCAAAACCTTGGCTTTGCTGATTGAGAAAGGGGAACTCAGTGGCTGAAATCCAAATTTTGCAACCAAAACTGCTGAACTGGGGGTTGAGATACAGCCTGATTCTGAGCCTGGCGGCCTGTCAAACGCCCGGAAATATCGCCCCCCTACCTTCAAGCTCACAGCAACCCAACCCTACAGACAGTTCTGGCCCCCTATCGGCGACACCCGATCCCCTGGCCTCGGCACCCGCGCCCGGACAAATCATCGCTCCCTTTACGCTGCCTCGCCTGGGCGCACGCACCCTGATTGAAGACGAGATTCCCACTGAAGCCATCGGACTCCCCATTGGCTCCCCCCAGCCCCCTTCACACCCCACCGCCACCCCCTTGCCCAGCGCCACCAGTGATATCTCCGTGATCGAAAAAACCACCTTCAATGGCAAACTCTTTGATGATTTGGGGCAACCCCTGAACGGAGCCTTGGTCAAAGTACGCTCGCTCAATTCGCAAGTTCCCTTTGAAGCCGAAACCCTCACCTCTGGGGGGACATTTGCCTTTAACAATGCCCCCTCCGGCGTGCAGATCGAAATTACGATCAGCAAACCCGGATTTGCCTCCCGCAAGCGCGTAGAGGTCTTAAAATCCAATAAACAGGGCGACCCCAACGCCAACCGTTACGATTTTGGCCAGGCTTTTGCAGCAGGAGGCACACGTGAATCCTCGCCGGCCCCGGCTTCGGCGCCGCCGATTCTGCCCCTGCCCACCCCGATCATGCCGCCCCTTCCTCCGACAGCCAGCGCCGAACCGGCCTATGCCACGCGTAGCAGCGAAGCCGGTGCGCTCTCTTTTCAAGCCTTGCAGGGCAAAACCACGCTTGAAAAGCTCAAAAGCCAGATAAAAACCCACAGCCCGATTTCTCCAGCTCTGCTTTTGCCCTGGGAAGCCCTGCGACTGGAACCCTTGAATTTTTCCAATCTGAGTTACGTAGCGCCCTTTCAAATGGGTATGGGTCTTGTCAAAGTTGGCTCCGTGGCGGGTGCCGATCTTTATGATTG
>PFGG01000046.1:9136-28443 GCA_002783405.1 bacterium (Candidatus Blackallbacteria) CG13_big_fil_rev_8_21_14_2_50_49_14
GAGGGCAGGTTCTCTTACCGACCCAACCTCTGGAAAGCCGACCCGCCACAGTGCTGACACTCTTGGTAGAGGCTTCAGGCCTGATGAACAGTTTTAAAGGCTTCGGTACAGGCAATACGGCCCCCCCTTCGCTCTGGGAGCTGGCTCAAGCGACCGTCCAAACCTTGGCAACTGGGCTCAAAGATACAGATCAACTCAACCTGATTGTATATTCAGAAGGCACTCAAACCCTGCTCAGTGGCCAGGCCTTCAGCACCGCCCAACCGCTGCTTCAGGCTCTACAAACCCAGACCCCATCAGGGTCTGCACAACTTCTACCCGCCTTGAACACAGCCTATGCCCTGGCAGAAAGCCAGCATGACCCCAGCAAAAACAACCGCCTGCTCCTGCTCGGCACCGTTTCAAGCCTCAGCGCAGCAGGCCAATCCGCTGAAATTTTGAATCTGGTAGAGAGCAAAGCCCAAGCGGGATTGCCGCTCTCGGTGCTGGCCCTGGGGGAACTGGCCGATCGGGCCCTGTTGGAAAACCTGCAAAGGCAGGGGCAAGGAGTCTCACGCCAACTGGCAGGTCTCGCAGATCTTGAGGCTTTGGCCCAAGGGCTTCCGGGGTTGCTCAAACCAGCCAACCGCCAGCTTCGCTTTCGGCTGGAAGCCCCCACAGAACTCAGTCTGAAAGCCAGCTCCTCGGCACTGCAAGGAGCCGATCTGCGCTGGAGTGGCACCCTGCTGCCAGGCGAAAAGCAGATCTTCTGGCAACGCTTTGCACTGCCTGTGGGGCAAAGTCCCAGCGGTGTCTTTCGACTGCAAGCCGATTATTTAGATCCCGCCGGTCAGGCCCAAAGCATCTCTTTCGAGCAATCTTTTGCGAGCTTACAAGGTCAAAACCAAAGCCCTGTCCGCGACGCAGGGCTGGTCAATCTGCTTTTTCGCTTGCTTTCAGGGCGGGTCGATCAGGCCGGCGCTCAGGCAGAACTGACTCCCTATTATGGCGCTCAGAATACCACCCTGGGCAATGAATACCGCAGTCTGATTCAAACCTGGAGTGGCCAATGAAAAGAAAATCCCTCTCTCTGAGCTTATGCCTGCTGGCAACAGGTCTCAATGCCTGTTCAGTATCCAATACCAGTGCTGTGCAGGTGCCGCTCAATCTGCCTGTAACTCAGGCTTCTGCCTCCCCTGGCGCAACGGCAGAAATGGCAGAAACGCCCAAACTTGATCTGAGCACCCTGCCCCTGAGCCGCAAAATGCTCACCCTTCAGGATGAAGACTATGAACTCTTTTTTCTGATTGAACCCGGTTACCAGGAGGCCTTAGACGCCATTCAAACCGGTGATTTTGAAAAAGCCAAGGCGCGTTTGGATAAGCCCCCCAGCAGCCCGGTATCTGATCCCAAAAGCCGTTTTGATCGGGCCACCCTGCAGTTGGCACGGGCACAGGTCGCAGATGCCTTGACCCAATTTGCCAAGCTCGAACCTGAGGTCACAGGCAAATGGATGCTTCAAGCCAACCGGGCCATTGCCAATCTTCAGCTGGGCCTTTACGATCAGGCCCTGGCAGATCTCAACGAGGTCATTCGCCAGCGGGCCGGTGAGAAAGCCGCTTATTATCACCGGGGCATCTTGCAACTGCGCTTGGATAAAAGCGCAGAAGCCCTCGACAGCCTCAATCTGGCCCTGAAACAGGATCGCAATTACGTACCCGCACTGAGCCGCCGGGGAGGCTTGTATCTGCGCCAGAATCAAACCGACAAGGCCCTTGAAGATCTTAACCGGGCGCTTCAACTCGAACCGGCCTATGCTCCGGCATTCAATGGCCGGGGATTGGCCTATCTCAAACTCAATCAACTCGATCAGGCCCTTGCCGATTTTGACCAAGCCCTCAAATTGCGACCCGGTTATTCTGAAGCTCTGCTCAACCGCAGTCTGGTACATATCCGGCGCAATGAACTGGGGCAGGGAGCCCAAGATGCAAGCTCTTCACTTCAGGCTTTGAATGGCAATGCAGCGGAACAGGCCAAAACAGCCTTTGTCTATGAAAATCTCTCCTGGATTCATCTGCTACAGCAGGACTGGAACGCAGCAGCAGACCTGGCCTCCCAGGCTTTACAAAAAGAACCCCAGGCCGTGCCTGCTCAACTCAACAAGGCCCATGCCCTGCTCTACCGGGGTGATAAACGTGAAGCGATTACAGCCTATCTTCAGGTCTTGCCTCAAACCGTCGACGGCAAACCCGTCAAGGATATTATTCAACAGGACTGGCTCTTTTTTCTCAACAAGGGTTTTCCGGGCATCGTCTACAGTGATATTGCCCAGGAACTGGGCTTTAAAACCCTGCTGGCTCCGTTGATGAGTAAATCAGTTCCTGAGCTGAGCAGCTCAATTCCTGTTTTAACACTTCCCTCCAGTCCAATCCCCAAGGCCTCCCCCACTCCAATCCCGACTCCTAGTCCGGTTTTCAGCTATCCCCCCACACCGGTCAATCCTGTAGATATTGGGGTAACCGCTTTTAGCGCAGCCTATAATTCCCTAAGCGAATTGCCCGAAGTCAGGATGGTGACTCCCGCCCGCAATGGTTCAGGCGTCAATCCCAAAACCAGTTTCGTGCTGGCATTTTCTGAACCGATGGAACGCAAGAGTGTCGAAGACAGCTTTTCAATTTATACCTTTAATTCACGCAAACTGAGTGTCGATCAGGACAATCTGACCCGTCACAATACCCTTACAGGCAATGGCGCTGTAGCTACCAATTTTCTGACCGGCAATAGCACTCCCATCTGGGACAAGGAGGCCTTCAATATCTCCTGGAACAGCGATGATACGGAAGTCACCTTTACCTTTAAAGAGGCTTTTTCCCTGCCCACCGATAAAGATAGCAACCTGGTTCCCGACTACAACGTGGCTTTTCGATCTTTGAGTACTGGGGAGCGCAGTCTGCGCGACAAAGCAGGTTTTATCCGCTCAGTGAAACATTTCAAACTGACCGATGGCGATTTTGAGGAATCGTATAAATTTGCGATCAAGACCGATGAGGTCAAACCCACCCTCAGCCAGATCTTTGTACAATCGGCGGAAACAGGAGGCAAATACGGCGATGCGATTGTCGCACGTTTCAGCGAGCCGATGATTATGTATACCCGCAGCCTGATCATTGCAGGTGGCATGGCTGAAAACGAAGCCAAACAAAGCTGGAAACAAGCTCCGGCAGGTTATCCCGGCAATCGTGGCATCAGCACCCCTGAACGGGCCGCCGCCAATTACCAAGTGACCATTACACCCGCAGGCTATGTTTTTCCAATTTTTGACGGGGCCTGGAGTGAAATTGGCGGCGGGGTCTATTATGATCCCGGCGATGCCACAGGAAAAACCGTTCTGCTGATTCCGCCCGTGGGTTTGCCGCTCTTCCGACCTGGGGATCTGGTCAAAGTCAGGGTTGGCACAGAGGTCATGGATCCCGCCGGGAACACGGTAGATGCCAGTCGCAACAGCCTGACGGGTCTGGCGGGATAAATTTTCAAGTTTTTACAGCAACAGTGCCCAAATCCTCTATACTTTTGAAACAGGCATCAAAATATTTCTAAAGGATCAGCCCATGTCTGATGACCCTGACTTTTGGGAAGACTGGGGAAGCACTTCCAATCCCTATTTTCAACTCAATCGCGAAAAAAGCTGCATTGGGAAACGAATTTTTGTTTACCACACCCCACTCTCCATTCAAACATCTTTTTTCACAGACTATCTGCCATCAGGTGAACTGAGTTTCCCCTTGGGAGAGCACTGCCCCTTTTACCAATTTTCAAGTCCAGGTTTTTTTGTGATCACAGGACTTTTAAATGATACCGAAATTCGAGTGGTCCCCAGGCTCAAGGCTTCTCTCCGTGAGGTTTGCCAAGTGATTGAAACAAGCTTGGAAAATTATGGCAAACAAAAAGGAGAGCCACCTGAGCAGCCCTCCTCTGTTTAAAGTCTGCCTATTGGTTGCGCACGACCACAATTTCAGTATATTCATCGCCCATGGCCAGGCATTTCGTCTGTTTTCCGACAAAATAGGCCCCTTCCTGAAAAAGCTTAACGTAAAGCTCCTTATCCAGCACAGGATCCGTGGTAATATCGCCATAATAAATCAGGTTCATCAAACCTGCGCAGCCACCCGTGGCCAGATAGCTGATCGGATGATCGGCCTTGCCAAACCAACGCAGATAGCCCAAAGATTCGTAATCCTCATAAATCCGCATCACGAGTTTTTCTCCAGGCACAAGCTCTTCAACGCGCCAAATCCCCCAACCCAAGGCATTGGTCACAGCCACCATGCCATGCACCCAATCGGCTTTTTCCTGCAAATGAGGCTGAATCAACGCTTTCCATTCCGCTGATTTCATAATGCCGCCAAAGGTATTAAAAGCACAGATATGCCCTGACTCTACCAGCAATTCTGTCGCCAACTCAACGCTTCCCATTTGCTTTTGAAGCTCTTCTTCAAAACGAAATGAGGTCTTATTATAATAATCAGCATACATCCGGGTAAGATACAAACCAAAAGCAGGAATCAAGCCCTCTTCATCTCCCACCAGGGGCAAACCTGAAACGGCTTGAACAATCCCAGCTTCATCTACAGGGGTCTCTGTAAACTTACGCTCAGGAATTTCACAAAAAGCAGGCAGTTCAGCAGGCACCAGTTTTTCAAGCCAATCAAAAGCAGGAGACTCACCCGCTTTTACCACGTAACGACAGTAATCATCCCCTAAAGAAATGGACTGGCTCTGTGTCAGGGTGAAGCCCTTCTGAAATTCGGGGCCAAGCTCATCTTTGAGCGCCTCAACCACACCTGCAATAAAACCTTTATCAAAATACTCTGCGGCTTTTGTACGGTGCCCGACATTGAGCTTCATCGCCAGACCAAAATGAGACGAGGGAACCGTTACAGAATGGCCTGAGTCTGCAAATTTTGAAAAATCTAAAATGCCAAAGCCTGCAAATTGAAAGATTTCACTGGCCATTGCCAATTTATCGGCCAACTTCCAGTCAGGATTTTGCGCAAAACAAGCTTTGAGCTGCAAATAGACGGTTTCAGCTGCAGATTGTAAAAGAATTTTTTCGGAGTCAATATAATCAGGATCTTCAATCGTCTGTTGTAAATAGCGATTGTAATGATTACAGTGAAAGAGCATCGATTGGCCATAAACATTCACAAGGCCTTTAGCGGATTGAAAATCAACTTGAATAGACATTTTAATTTATGTTTCCTTTAGATTTTTTCTTAAGAACTTATCCCTGAATAACAAGCCCTAAAATATCCTGCGCCGCTTTCACTGCTTTGACATATTGTTCTTCTGTAACCTCTGTATCTGGGGCAATAGCCGCCCAAATCAAGCCTGTTTTAAGCATGAGACGGCTGTAGATCGTACGGGGAACTTCTCCTGGAGGAATATTTTGAGCAATTTGCTCTTTCAATTGATAAATCTTTGATGCCATAAATTAACGACAAGGGGACTGCCTGCTTTAGCTGGCAGAGGAGCATGGCTGTCCTCATACGTAAGGCCGCAAAGCAGCCAACGTCTGAGGCATAGTCGTACCGGCGTGAGCCGGTCGTAAAATAACCCCTTGCGCCTCCTTTCTTGTTAAAATATTAATGGTGCAAGGCTTCAACGCAGACCCTCATACGCAAAGCCAGAAACAACGGGCTCTCAAAATTTGTTACACAAAAGAGACATTTAATAATCTATTATTTTCGAATAAAAGCTTGTACTGACTTCATTTGCATTATACACCTGCGCGCAGACATTTAAATTAATTATTACAAAACAGATACAATATCACAAAAGCATCATTATTATATAAAGAAACAAAATGCTCACAAGCCTGTTCTGTAATTGCCCTGTAAGTTGGCTGTAAGTTTTCAGCGCTAAGCTATCTCTCGTTTGACGCAACGCATCATCCAGGAGAGAGTCATGAAAACCCAAGTTCTTCCCGCCGGCCTTGAACTGCTGGCCACCCCACCCGAAACCCACTGGCCCGTGCTCAGTTCGGAAGCCCTTGAATTTATTACCACCCTGCAAAGAGAATTCAATCCCCGCCGCCAAGCACTCCTGGCCCGCCGCCAGGAACGCCAGAAACAGCTCGACGCAGGTCTGAAACCTGATTTTTTACCAGAAACCCAAGGCATTCGCTCAGGCGATTGGAAAATCGCCCCCTTGCCCACTGCCCTGCAAAAACGCCATCTTGAAATCACAGGGCCTGTCGATGCCAAAATGGTGATCAACGCGCTCAACTCAGGTGCGGATATGTTCATGGCCGATTTTGAAGATGCCTCCAGCCCAACCTGGCCCCATATGCTCGAAGGCCAATCCAATCTGGCCGAAGCCATTCGCGGCACCCTGCGCTATCAAAGCGGCGAAAAAAGCTACCAACTGAATCCCCAAACCGCAGTCTTGCTGGTGCGCCCCCGCGGCTGGCATCTGCCCGAAAAACACCTGCTGGTCAATGGCGAGCCGATTTCAGCTTCGCTCTTTGATTTCGGCCTTTACTTTTTTCACAATGCCAAAGAACTGATAGCACGCGGCTTGGGCCCCTGGTTCTATTTGCCCAAACTTGAAAGCCATCAGGAAGCCGCCCTTTGGAACGATGTCTTTGTCAGGGCCCAGGAGCTGCTCGGCATTCCCCAAGGCACAATCAAAGCCACGGTTTTGATCGAAACCATTTTGGCAGCCTTTGAAATGGATGAGATTCTCTATGTGCTGCGAGAGCATATCGCCGGTCTGAATGCCGGACGCTGGGATTATATCTTCAGCCTGATCAAAAAATTCCGCAACCACCCAGATGCCGTCCTGCCCGACCGCGCCCAAATCACCATGCAGGTGCCCTTTATGCAGGCCTATTGCAATCTGCTCGTACACACCTGCCACAAGCGTGGAGCCCATGCCATGGGCGGGATGGCGGCGTTTATCCCCAGCCGCCGCGATCCCGAAATCACCGAAAAAGCCCTGGCCCAAGTGCGGGCAGATAAAGAACGTGAAATTCGCCAGGGATTTGACGGCACCTGGGTCGCTCACCCCGATCTGGTGCCTGTGGCCCGCGAAGCCTTTGCGGCCTTGGCAGGAGAACCCCATCAGAAATCCGTCCTGCGTTCTGAAATCGAAGTAAAGGCCCAAGATTTGCTCAATTTCAAGATTCCAGAAGGGCAGATCAGTGAGGCGGGCTTTCGCTTGAATATCAACGTGGCGCTGCAATACCTGGCTGCCTGGCTTCAAGGACAAGGGGCCGTGGCCATTCACCATCTGATGGAGGATGCTGCCACCGCAGAAATTTCACGCGCACAACTTTGGCAATGGCTCCATCGGCCTGAAATTCGCTTCAGCACAGGGGAACCCATTCATTTTATCCACTACGAAACCTGTCTGGCAGAAGAGCTTGAAAAAATCCAGGCGCAGACTGCCCCCCAAAACCATGCGGCCTTGAAGGCGGCAGCCCAAGTTTTAAACAGCTTGGTACAAGCTGAAATTTTTCCTGAATTTTTAACCTTGAGTGCTTATCAACTACTTTAGAAGGAAACGCTTATGAAATCTGAATCTGTAAACACCCTTGAACAAGCTTGGCAAAGCGAGCGCTGGCAGGGCATTCAACGCCCCTACAGTGCTGAGCAAGTCATCCGTCTGCGGGGCAGTGTCAGCCCCGAACACACCCTGGCCCGCAGGGGGGCCGAAAAACTCTGGCAAAGACTGCAAAATCAGTCTTTTGTCAGAGCCCTGGGTGCACTCACCGGCAACCAGGCTGTGGAATATATCCAGGCCGGCCTGCAGGCGATCTACCTGAGTGGCTGGCAGGTCGCAGGGGATGCCAATAGCGCAGGACAAACCTATCCCGACCAGAGCCTCTACCCGGTCGACAGTGTTCCCACCGTCGTGCGTCGCATCAACAATGCCCTGCAAAGAGCCGACCAGATTGAAAGCCTGCAGGGAGAAGTCAGTCGCGACTGGTTCGCCCCGATCGTCGCCGATGCCGAAGCGGGTTTTGGCGGCGTGCTCAACGCCTATGAACTGATGAAAGCCATGATCGAAGCGGGGGCTGCGGGGATTCATTTTGAAGACCAACTGGCCTCAGAAAAGAAATGTGGACATATGGGCGGCAAGGTTTTGGTGCCTACCGCTGAGTTTATCCGCAAACTGGTAGCTGCCCGACTGGCAGCCGATGTACTCGATGTGCCCACCCTGCTGGTGGCCCGTACCGATGCCCAAGCAGCCCAATTGCTGACCAGCGATATTGATGAACGCGACCGCCCCTTTTTAAGCGGTGAACGCACTTCTGAAGGCTTCTTCCGTCTCAAAGGGGGGCTGGACTGCGCGATTGCCAGAGGCTTGGAATATGCCCCTTACGCAGATCTGGTCTGGTGCGAAACCTCAACCCCGGATCTGGGAGAGGCCCGTGAGTTTGCCCAAGCCCTGCATGCCAAATTCCCTGGCAAAATGCTGGCGTATAATTGTTCTCCCTCTTTCAATTGGCAACGGCATCTCTCTGCCGCTGAAATTGCAAAATTTCAGGAAACCCTCGGTGAACTGGGGTATCGCTTCCAGTTTGTTACCCTGGCGGGCTTTCATGCCCTCAATACCGCATCTTTTGAGCTGGCTGAAGCCTATAGCCGCGAAGGCATGGCAGCCTATTCCCGTCTGCAGGAGCGTGAATTCGCGCTCGAAAAACAGCATGGGTTCAGTGCCGTCAAGCATCAGCGTTTTGTCGGTGCCGGTTATTTCGACGAGATCCAGCAGGTCATTACGGGGGGGCTCAGCTCCACCACGGCCTTGGCGGGGTCTACCGAAGAAGCTCAATTCCATTAGTCTCCAGACGCTTCTGCGTCAGATCCCTTGAAATCCCGGGGAGAGGTAAAACTCTCCCTTTTTTTTGTTTGAAAAACCAGGAAACGGCCTTCGGCACCGCCTGGTTTTGCTACCATAGAGAGATACTTTCAATGGAGGGGAGCAAGGGCATGGAACTCAAGCAGTTTATTGCACAGATCCGCTTTCAGACGATCCAACCTGATACCCCCTCAGCGCAACGCTCCCAACGAGAGGAAATCGAAAATACCCTGCTACCGGCAGGCTGTTCCCATTTTGCAGAACGCATCGCCCCACTTGAAGCCCTGCCCCGCATGTCGAGTTTTGCTTTGACTGCCATTCTGGGGTTTGCCCTGCAAAAGCTACCTGCGGGGCAAATCTATTTGAATATTGGCGTCTGGCATGGCTACAGTCTGCTGGCGGCGATACTGCTCTCGCCCCAATCACGCTGCGTCGGTGTGGATAATTTTTCTGAATTTGGCGGCCCCCGCCAGGAATTTCTGCAACGCTTCCGGCAACTCCAAGGCCGGGGACACAGCTTTTATGACCTGGACTATCGTGACTATTTTAAACGCTACCAACGCACGCCGATCGGGCTCTATTTTTATGATGGTTTTCATGCTTACGCAGATCAGCGGGAGGCGCTGGAATTGGCCCACCCTTGGCTGGCCCCCGGTGCCATCATCTTGATTGATGATACCAATACCGTCGATCCACGCCAGGCCAGTTTAGATTTTCTGGAAGCATACCCGGAATATACCCTGCTTGCAGATCTGCGTACCTGCGGCCACCAACATCCCACCTTTTGGAATGGCCTGATGGTCTTGCGCAAAGACGCATAACCAGAGGCTTAGATCTGAGTTTCGTCTTCAGGTTCGTTTGGCATTTCAGATTCTATCGGATTCAAATCCTCAACAGGTGCCGCTTTCAACCAGGGCCTCAGCTCCTCCAACAAAGCTTCAGCCTGGCGGGGATTCAGTTGCGAAGCCAAAACCAGACTCTGCTCATCCCCGGCTTGAGGTCGCCAGTTCAGGATCAGAGTCTGCAAATCCAGCCAACCGGGCTCCAGCACCAACTCACCCAACTCATGGCGGGGATAATTGAAAACCCGCCGCCCTTTACGCAGGGTCAGGCTTTCGCGGTTCAAGGCAAATTCACGCCGCCAGCGCAAGGGCCAAAGCAGCCAGACAAGCAGACTCAAACCCAGCCAGCCCCCCGCAAAAATCAGCAAGGGCTGGAGTTTGCGCTGTTCTACACGTGGGGCCTGGGGGGCAAAGCCCTGTAAAAAGAGACGGATATTCCCTGCCAGGATATGGGCTGCAGGTTCTTCTTTTTCAGATTTAATCCAAATCTGGGTTTGCGTGGTCTGCAATACGATATCAAAAAGCTGCTGGGGCTCTTTACCCTCAGGAGATTTAAGCTGGCGGGGAATCACCAAAACGTCGCGAATCGCATCAGCCGGAATCACATTGCTGCGCGAGCGCAAAAGCCCCTGTTCTTGAAAAACACAGGATTTCTGCGGTTGATCCTGACAAAAGAAACTGAGTTGAAAGGTTTGGGTCTGTTCGTAGCCCACAAAGGCCAGAAGCAAAAGCAACAGACTGAACCCCAGCAAAGCCAGGCGGGCCAACCATCCCCCACGTTGCCAAACCCGAATCCGGGCAGGCTCTTCGTGAGCCACACGGGTTTTACGCCAACTCCAGCCCGAACCGGGCAAAAGATAGATCTCTGCCGCTTCAATTTCAAGCAGGGCCTGGGCAGCCTGTGCCGAAAGCTCACGGGGCTGAACGGCTTCGGGCGCAGGCCCCGGCAAAGACTCAGACAGCCCGATCACCTCCACTTGCAATTCCTGGGCTATCACAGGGGCATCCAAAAGCACCCCCTCTGTCGCAGAGCTTTCGCTTTGAGGGGCCGGTTCCTGCAACTCGGGGGCAGCCAAGGGGCCGGTGTCCTGATGAACTAAAGGCCCTGTCTGGGCCACAGCTTTTAAGTGCGGCTTGGCTTTGAGAAAGGGAATCGCCAGCGGATAATGGTAAAGCTGACTTTTGCGCACCCGCAGGGCGGCAGACAGACTCGCCACCAGGGCAAACAAGCTGGTCAGACCCGCAAAGCCCAAGGCCAGAAAGAAAAAATGCTCAGAGGTCAGGCTAAAGGGCAAAGCAGGCAGGGGAAACTCTGTCTGAATCAGAAAAACCCAGGCCAGTCCCAAACTAAAGGCCAATTCCAGCAGCAGATACAGCACAAATGAGAAGTGAAAATTCAGAACTTCACGGGCATTGAGCTCTAAAAAGGCCGAACGGCGGCGTTGGCGCAGCCAAAAAAGCGCGGGAAAAAGTAAAAATCCTGGCAGCGCCAGAAGATGAAGAAGCAGCGCTTTTCTGCGTTCCTGGGGCGAGGTTTCAACCACCTGAGGCCGATCATCGGGATCCTTGCTGACGGGGCGGCCCCGCACAGCTTCGCGAAAAGGCCGAACCACCACCAAAAGCGGCCAAAAAAGGATCGTAAAAACCTTGACCCCCTGCATCTGCAAAAGCAACAAAACCCCCGCCAGACCAAAGGCCAGATTTTGCACCCAGGCAGCCAGCACAGGGTGGACCGTACCCGCTGAGCCCAGATTGGTAAAGGTCGAATAGGCCAAATACCAGATAAAGACCAGCGCAATACTGATCGCCACGCCAAAATAATTGCCCATTTTCGAAAAACGAATGCCGATCGGAGCCGCCAAAAGAATCGTAAAAAAGGTCGCCAGGGGCAATGAGAATTTGGTGTGGTAATCCATTTCATCGCGGCGGGTGTCTTCACCGCGTTTGCGCTTTTCATCGATCAGTTTGGCAGCCTCACCCGAGGCCAATTGACGCACATCGAGCTGGTTATTGAAAATCATCTCAGGCTTGAGGTTCATTTCAATCTCCATGCGCTCAAAACGAATCTCATGGTCGATAAAGCCCTGGGCATCCAGCTTGCGCAAGACTCCCTTGTTCAAGATCCATTTGGTATCTTTACGCGTGCCCGTTTCAGCGGTAATGATCTGGGGATAACCGCCCTTGCTGCGATCCATGACATAAATGCCCTTGAGCAGATTTTTTTTGCGGTCAATCGACTGCACATAAAAATTGCGGTTGTCTGCGCTGATAAACTGCCGTTCTTTAACCGCCTGCAAAGTATCCCGCTTCATCATATCTTTGAGAATTTCAACGGTCTGCTGGTTCGACCAGGGCACCACCCGCTCCTGCAAAAACCAGCCCAAGCCACTGATAAAAATCGCCATCAGAATAATCGGGGCAATCGCACGGGTCAAACTGACCCCCACCGCCCGCAGGGCGATAATTTCAGAATCACGCCCCAAGCGCCCCAAAGCCAGCAGGGTGGCAAACATATACGCCACCGGCAGGGTCACCACCACAATCGCAGGCAGATTAAACAAGAGCATGCGCCCGACTGTAGCCGGGCCAATATTGCTTTTGAGAATCAGCTCCATAAAGATATAGAGGGTATTCGAGATCATGATGATCATAAAGGCCACCACCCCCGCCAAAAATGGCTTGAGCAGTTCACCCAGAATATAACGATCAATCAGACGAAAGAAAGGCAGCATATTTCACCAAATACAAACACGGCAGGGGAAACCTGCCGTGTTCAGGAAAGGGGTTCTTTTCAAGGGGCCGGAACAGCCGCGGGCTTTACGGGCCGTTCATAGGCCGAGTAAAGCCGCTTGACGCGGTGATAGGTCAGCACCTGGTGGGCGCCAAAGATCACAGCCGCTCCGACCAGCCAGCCCACGCCCCAGCGTACAGGCCCTGCAGGCAGATAATACCAAAGCGCAGCCAGCAGAATATTCAACAAAGACATCGGCACCAGGTATTTCCAACAGAAATTCAGCATCAAATCGACACGGAAACGTGGCAGGGTTCCCCGGAACCAGAAAATCACAAAGATAAAGACATAGGTTTTGAGAATAAACCAGGCCCAACTGGGTAAAATCGCAGGGCCCAGCCAACCCCCAAAGAAAAAGGTCGTGCTGAAAGCTGCAATCGCAAAAGCGCCCAAAAATTCGGCCATATAAAACAGACCAAATTTCATGCCGCTGTATTCAGTATGAAAACCGGCAATCAACTCAGACTCGGCTTCGGGCATATCAAAGGGCGAACGGTTGACTTCGGCCACACCGCTGATAAAAAAGATCAAGAAGCCCACAAATCCCCAGGGAGTCAAGACAAACCAACCGGGCTCCTGGGCTTTGACAATCGCCAGGGTCGACATCGAGCCTGACATCATCAACACCACCACCATCGAAAAACCCATCGGAATTTCGTAAGAAATGACCTGGGCGGCAGCACGCAGAGAGCTGATCAGGGAGTAAGTATTGTGAGAACTCCAACCGGCCATCAAAATCGCGACGGTTTCGATCGAAGAAATACTCATAATAAAAATCGTGGCGACATTCAGGTCCACCAGCAAAAGGTCTTTGCCAAAGGGCAAAACCGAGAAGATCATCACGGCGGGCATGACCACCAGCATGGGCGCAAGACTGTGCAAAAGCGGGTCTGCGGCCTTGGGAATAATGTCTTCTTTCATAAACATCTTAATGCCATCGGCAAAAGGCTGAAGTGAGCCAAAGGGGCCGACCCGATTCGGGCCATAGCGTTTTTGCATGCGAGCGACCACCTTGCGCTCCATCCAGGTCAGAAAGAGCATGGTCACAGGCCCAAAGATCAAAATTGCAGTGATGCCAATCATGATACCTATCTGCATTGAGAATTGCTTATACAAAGGCGCAGGCAAAAGCATTTCAGTCAGCTTCATGATCAGGGTATAAATTTGAGTAAAAATACTTTCCAGGGGATTCATTGCCAGTCAAGACCTCCTTTGCGCCAGGCATAGGCCAGTCCCATCAGCAGAACAAACAGGAAAACGGCCATCTCCACCAGGGCCATGGGGCCCAATTGTTTAAAGTTCACCGCCCAAGGATACACATAGAGAATTTCGATTGAGAAAATCAGAAAGGCCAGGGCAAAGAGATAGTATTGAATATTGTATTGAACATGCGGGTCTGATTTGGGATGCAAACCGCATTCATAACTGGCTTCTTTGCTGGTATTGCCTTTGCGGGGCCGAAAAAAGAAGGCCCCGGCAATCGGCAGGGTTGAGAAAATAATCGTCACCAGTGAAAATATCCCCAGAATACTCCAGGCTGTAAGTTGTGACATTTAGGGAGCCTCCTGTTCAGCCGCTTTTTCAGCTTCTTTTTTGGCTTTCAGCTCAGCGGCCTTTTTCAGTGCAGCTTCTTTTAAAGCTGCCTTTTCTTCATCGCTTAAAACTTTTTTAGCCGGTTTTTCAGCGGCAGCTGCTGGCTCGCCCCCATTGCCGGAAGGCGCCTCACCGGCTGCAGCCGCTTTTTCAGCTTCCTTTTTGGCCTTCAGCTCAGCGGCCTTTTTCAGTGCGGCTTCTTTTAAAGCTGCCTTTTCTTCATCGCTCAAAACTTTTTTAGCGGGCTTTTCAGCAGCGGCCTCAGCACTTCCTTCTGCAGGGGCATTGGCAGCTGCTTCTTTAGCCGCTGCGGCTTTGGCAGCAGCAGCCGCTTTTTTAGCCTCTTCTTTGGCTTTTTTGGCCTCTTCTTCCTTGCGGCGAATCTCATCTTCTTCAGCGCTGATACGGGGGCGAACAGAAGCATAATATTCAGCAGGAACCAAAAGTTTTTCCAGGTCATAGACATAGTTTTCACGCCGGTTTTCAGTTACGGTCAGCTCAAACTGATGATCCATCTTGATCGAATCAAAGGGGCAAAACTCAGAACAGAGGCCACAGTTCATACAAATCGAGGTGTCGATATAAAACTCTTCGGGCTTGGTAATTGGCTTGCCTTTTTCATCCATCTGCTGGGTGATCCAGATACACTGAGGAGGGCAGACCTTGGCACAGATGCCACAGGCTGTACAGCGCACATCACGCCCATCTTCCTTTTGATCATAGATCAACATCGGAATCACGCGGAAACGCTCATAGGTTTCACCTAAAGGCATGGGGGCTTCAGGGTACTGAACGGTGACAACCCCCTCAGAAAAGCTACGCAGCCCGTTTTCTGGCTGGCCTTTGCCCGAAAGGCGTTTAAAATCCTCAATATAGGTTTCTACAAAGGTCTTGAGGGTATAGAGCAGACCTTTCAGAACCGAAGTTCCATATACTTTCATCGGTCAACTTCTCCCAGAACAATATCCAAACTTCCCAATATCACCACCACGTCGGCGACCATATGGCCCCGGCTCATTTTCTCAAGAGCCGTCAGGTTAATAAAGCTGCCTGAACGAATATGGTAGCGGTAGGGATTGGTTTTTCCATCACTCACCACGTAATAGCCCAACTGCCCTTTGGGGCTTTCTACAGCGGCATAGGCATGCCCGGCAGGTACGCGCATATTCCACTGTTTTTTAGAAATAATCTCGCCTTCGGGCAGGTCTTTAATCGCCTGGCGCAGAATCTTAAGCGATTCATGCAGTTCACCCAAGCGGACTAAGTAACGGGAATAGACATCGCCCTTGGGCTGGGTAATCACATTAAAATCAAAGCGGTCATAGATCGAGTAGGGTTGGTTGCGGCGCAGGTCAAAGGGCACTCCGCTGCCTCTCAATACAGGGCCAGAGCAGCTGTAAGCAATCGCATCTTCGGCAGAAAGCACACCCAAGCCCTGGGTGCGTTCCATTACGATTTCGTTGGTGGTTAAAAACTTATCCAACTCATCAATCATGCGCGGCAGGCGCTCATTGATCAGGTGGTTGAAGGGCTGATAAAACTCTTCGGGCAGGTCATGCGATACCCCCCCAAAGCGCATATAGTTGCACATGATGCGTGAACCACTGGTCATTTCAAACAAATCGAGAATCAGTTCCCGCTCCTGCGCAGCATAGAGCATGGGGGTAAAAAAGGCCCCCAAGTCATTGAGCAGAAAGCCTTGCGCCCAGAGATGGCTGGCGATACGGGTCAGCTCGGACATAATCACCCGCAGATACTCAGCCCGCTCAGGCACTTCCATGCCCGTCAGCTTTTCAACCGCCAGCACATAGCCGTGGTTATTGACCATCGAGGTGATATAGTCGAGGCGATCGGTATAGGGAATATTCATAACCCAGGCATTGCGTTCACCGATCTTCTCATGGTTGCGGTGCAGATAGCCCATCATCGGATAAAGACGTACAATTTTTTCACCATCCAGGGCCAGTTTCATACGAAACACCCCGTGGGTGCTGGGGTGCTGAGGCCCCATATTGACTTCAACCAAATCGGTGCGCAAATCGCTGTCTGGGCTGATCGCAGATAAAACGGGATCGTCATCCTGCCAGGGAAAGGTCTCAGGGTCCCAATGTTCTGGGTAGCGCACATTGCGGCCCCAGATATTGCGGTTTTCAGCAAAATCGTGATGGCCTTCGCGCCAGCGGGAGCTGAAAATCTTGACAGGTTCTTCGTAATAAGGTTCTAAAAAGTCTTTGCGCAGGGGCCAGCCTTCATAGCCCTCCCACATCAGAATCCGACGCAGGTGGGGGTGACCTTCAAAGCGAATGCCCATCATGTCATAGACTTCACGCTCCTGAAAGTCTGCACCCGGCCAGAAGGGGGTCAGAGAAGGAACACTCGGTTTTTCTTTGTCAGTGCGCACCGCCAAGACCACAGGGGGCTTTTCGGCAGAGGTCTGGTCAGGGGAGGTAAAGTGGTAAACCACTTCAAAACAATCCTGACAGTCTACCGACGTCAGATTGGCGAGATAGGTATAGCCCTGATCGCGCAGAGAAAAGACGACATTTTGCAAGCGTTGGGCAGGCACCAGCAGACTGCTGACCGTGGTCACCCTGACTTCAGGAAACTGCTCAAGAAGCTTCTGCATGATCGGGGTCACGGTCGGGGGTTCAACCGCCTTTTTCTTGCGGGCTGCGAGTTTTTTCTTTTTATCATCGGCTTCGTCTGCTGCGGGTTCAGGCTCGGGAGGTTCGGGCTCATAAACCGGAAAGGCAGCCATATACTCGGGTAAAACAGCCGGAGCAGGCTGAATTTTACCTTCAGCCAACGCTTCTTTAATCGCCGGTAACTGGCGAATATCAACCAGATCGGGGCCCAGTCTGGGAATGGCACGTTCATCTGACTCGTCTTTGCGATACCAGCGTACGTCGCGGTAATGCTGCTTGTCTATTTTTTTCTGAAGCTCAATCAAACCGGCAAACAGGGCCTGGGGGGTAGGAGGACAGCCGGTGATATAGACATCGACAGGAATAAACTCATCGATCCCCGAAACCACGTTATAACCTTCTTTGAACGGGCCGCCACTGGTGGCACAGGCCCCCATCGAAATCACGTATTTGGGTTCGGGCATTTGGTTATAGAGACGCACAATCATGGGAATCATGCGCTTGGTCACGGTTCCAGACACGATCATCAAATCGGCCTGGCGGGGAGAGGCCCGAAAGAGTTCAGAGCCAAAACGGGAGATATCGAAACGGGCGCTGGCTGCACAGATCATTTCAATGGCGCAGCAGGCAAGGCCAAATTGCATGGGCCAGATCGAGGAGCGACGCCCCCAATTGCTTAAAAAATCAACGACTTTGTCAACAGAGGTTATGGAAACGTGTTTGCGGACTTCTGCCTCAAGAGCGGCAGTTTCGTCCTGGGGACCTTGAATAACGCGTAGTTCACTCATGCTTGATTACCGGTAAAAGTGGGCTGAATTGTTTCTGCAGATTGCTGTTCAGTGTAACATAATCCCGCTTGGGGGTATGAGAGGATAGCGATGAGGTTTCTTAAGCTTCAGTGCAGCAATTGGCGAACCAGAATAAAATAAGCCGCATGTTGTTCCTTTTGGGTGCCGGCAGAATAGGTCATATGCACGGAAGAAATCTTCCAGCCCTGTTCGAGCAGATAGGGCAAAGCTCCGCCTTTTAAAGCCGGGTTGCTCTCCGTCAGGGGGTCGCCTTCCATTAAAAAAGATTTGCCATCGGCCTGGGTCAAGACGACTTTTTGCGGGGCCTGGTCACCGGGTTTACTCAGGGCCTGGCTTTGCACGAATAAAAAAGCTGAAATCCCCAAGCTCACAACAGAAAGGCTGGCCAGAATCCAGGTAGATAATTTTTTCACAGGATGCTCCTCTACCAAATAGTTCAAGTTTTTTTCATGCCACATCATAGCGACATTCCGCTTTGCTCTCACCATACTCTCTGCAAAAGCTTAAAGCAATAGCATTAAGCAGGGATTGAAGCAAACTGAGCAGCGGGCTTGAAACAACAAGAGATTTTCAGCTCATTTGGATTTGCGCAATTAAAAAGGCCTTTGACCAAGTAAGAAGAGGAGATAACTTTATTCATCTTTATTCATCATAATTCAAAACACCACACACCAATAATGGCCGCTTGGCAAGCTGGCAGAGCAGCTATCTAATCTACCATTCAATCAAACGCTCCAGCATCTCGCTGATAGAAGCCGCGACATAACTGGGATTGTATTTCTCTTTTACATCTGGATCCCAATGAAACAATTGACCAAAATTTTTTGCTGTCATGCCAATCAAAAGATCACCAGTACCTTGTGATACCCCTATTTTTAAATACTCATAAGCTTTTTCTGGGTTCCAGTCTTCATACCAAGGATTATTTTCCTGTTCTTCTTGGCTCCACTGCTCAAAGGGCAAGGCATCTAAGGACAACATGTCATAGTCTACAACACTTGGTTTTCCAGGATAAGAGCCAGAAAATTTGCCGGGATAAAACTCATCATTTATTTTATATAAATAATCAATGGTTATGCCCCCATCTTTATTTAAGCCTTGTGGATCTGTTTCGCCTCTAAGTGCTATTTGGGGTAGTAATTTATACTTCAAAAAAGCTCCATTATAAAGCTGGTAAAACTGTTTGAGTTCAGTAGGAAAAACAATACTATAGTCTGACTCAAAAGTCTCGATCTCTTCTATAGAAACAGGCTTCCAAGAATCCTTTTTAAATTTGAATCTGTATTTCTCAAGTGGGTTTTCCATTGGATTATTCCCATTCTGGCTTTAGCTTCCAAAACAGGTCATAGTCATCGCGGGTAATATAGCCATTTTCAAACAAATATTGAGATGTTTGAGCCCCCCGAGACTTTAAGTACTGGATTATTTCTGTATGGCCGGCTTGAAGAGCATAATCTAAAACAGACAGGTTGCCTGTTTTTTCATTTGTGGATATTTGATTGACAGGTGCCCCCAAACCCACCAAACTCATAATCTGTTTCAATGCTGTCTTATTTTGCACATGAGTAGGGTGAACTTGAATAGAAGCCAAATCGGCCATATAGTTCAACAACCAATACTGATGATCCCATTTCTGATTTAAAATGCGCCGAATAACCATGTTTAAGTATTTTTCCCACTCCACACTCCCATGATCAGAATGGAGTGGAAAAGCCAAATTTTTACTCATCTGATGAAGAAGGGGAATCACTCCGCCTTCTAATTCATCAGAACTTAAAACTGGCAA
>PFGG01000047.1:0-74608 GCA_002783405.1 bacterium (Candidatus Blackallbacteria) CG13_big_fil_rev_8_21_14_2_50_49_14
TGGATTCACCGATTAAACGACCTGTCTCCTGGAGGATAAAATGCGTACAGGTTTTATTGACTATTACCAAACCCTGGGGCTGGATAAAAAAGCCAGTGCCGATGAAATCAAAAAAGCCTATCGCAAACTGGCGCGAAAATACCATCCCGATGTCAACCCCAACAATGAAGGTGCCTCGCGAAAATTCAAACAGGTAAACGAAGCCAACGAAGTACTTTCAGATCCTGACAAACGCAAGAAATATGATACCTATGGCGAACAATGGCAGCATGCCGATCAGATCGAACAAATGCGCCGACACCAGGGGCAAGGTCAGCAATATACCTATAATACGGATTTTGGCGACGGGTTTTCAGACTTTTTTCATTCGGTGTTTGGTTCCATGTTTGGCAATAACCCGTTTGCGGGCGGAGGCAATCCTTTCGCAGGGGGAGGGCCCCGTCCAGGCCAAAACCGGCGCCCGGCAAAGGGCCAGGACTATGAAACCGAAGTGCAGCTCACACTTGAAGATCTGCTCCACGACCACAAACGCACCCTGACGATTGATGGGCGTCAGATTCGCCTGACGATCCCTGCCGGGGTGCCTGATGGTCAAACCATCCGGGTGCGCAATCAAGGCGGCGAAGGGGGCCCCGGCACAGAAAAGGGAGATCTCTACGTGACCTTCCGGGTTCGATCACACCCCAGCCTGGAGCGCAAAGAAGCCGATCTGCATCTAAAATTGGATTTGGACCTCTATACCGCTATTTTAGGGGGCGAGCTTGAAATTAGAACCCTTGAAGGCTCTCTCAGACTTAAAATTCGACCCGGTACACAAAATGGGACCCGCATGCGCCTTCGGGAAAAAGGACTGCCTGTGTATAAAAACAATACCCAACGCGGTGATTTATTTGTCAATCTGGAAGTCCGCCTGCCCGAAGAACTCAGTGCAGAAGAAAAAGAACTCTTCGAAAAACTGGCAGCACTGCGAAAAAAATAAACACAAATCAAACACAAATCAAAGCTCTGCTTAACAAACCCAAAAACTAAGTTTGCATGTAAACTGTCATAAATGACCATATGCAGATACAGAGTAATTTATGAGTAATTCCCACTTGGATCCTGAGCTGAGCGATATTTATCTGGAGCGCCTGGCTGTTGCGCACCAATCGCTGCAACATATCCACCGCGATATGCGTGACTACCAAAAAGCAGTTCAAGCTGCCTATAAAATTTTGGAGCAGCTCAGGGTTCACCCCCAACTGGCAGGTGCGCTTTCGCTCTCTGCAGCCATTCCCCTGCCCTCAGAAGAGGAATTACCGATCTATCTGGATTTTCTCAGTCGGGTCATCGAACAGCTCTTAAAATCAGGCTTAGAACCCGAATTATTACGTCGTATCCGCCAGGGTTTGACTTTTCTTTTGCCTCGCCTCTGGACCCCCCCAGAATACCAGTTGAAAGCCTTTGCAAAACTCAAGCCCACCCTGCGCAAGGGGGCTCAAATTTTTGACAATCAGGTTTTACTCAACACACTGAGTGAAATTGAAGGTTTAAATCCTGAAAAACAAATCGAACAGGTCATGGCGGGCATTCAAAGCAATCTTGTCGCCTATGAACCGGAAGAGGTCGGGCTGATTGTGGCTTCCTCTATGCCCTTTGTGGAACAGATTCTGATGTTCTGTACCCTTCCTGGCCTCTACTGGCAAGTCTGTATTACCTGGCAGGAAGCCATTCAAACGGCCATGATTACACCTCCTGCCCTGGTAGTTTTTCAGTGGGACCCCACTGAAAGTCAAACCTTTCCAACCCCTGAAGCCCTCAATAAAATGGACAATGCGGATATTCTGGCTGTAACCAGTGATTTTAGCACTACCGAATTGGAAGGTCTGCCCGAACGTGTCGATCAGGTTCTGGAATTAAAATGGCTGCCCCGTTTTCTGCCCCGCCTTTTACGTAAAAGCCTCTTGCGTCAACGCCATTTGTCCCATCATCGCCGCCAGGATTTTCTCACGGGCTTGCCTTCTCCTTTGGGCATCAGCCATCAGTTCGAACAATTGCAAAATCTGATCAGTCGTCTCAAAGCACCCTTATCCATGGCTGTGCTTAAACTTGAACGTTTCAAACTGGTCGAAAAAGAACAGGGCCCCTATCTGGCCAGTCAATGGCTCAAATCCTTCGCTCAGAAACTTCAAGGTGCCTTACGTAAAACCGATCATATTTCCCGTTGGTCCCCCGATCGCTTTATTTTACTGTTTCCCCATACTCCCATGGCAGGCGCTTTGATTGCCCTCGAAAAACTCCAGCATGGCCTGGAGCAAGATCAGCCTTTTTTGAACAATCCTGAGTATCTTCCCGCTTTTTCTGCCGGTTTGACCCAGGTCAAACCCGATATGATCTTTGAAGAAGCCCTCTTGGATGCCTGGCAATTGATGAAAGAAGCTCAAACACCAGGCAGCTCCCCTGTGCGCTGCCGGGCAGAAGACATCACCAGTGAAAGTCAACCGCATATTCTTTTGTTGGATGACGATCCCCTGATCTTGCAAATGCTGCGCTTTGTCATGTCAAAACAAGGTTTTCAGGTCACACAACTCAGCGATGGCAATCAGATTTTGGATATTTTGGCTTCCAAACCTGTTTCGCTGGTGATTATGGACGTCAAAATGCCTGGCATTGACGGGTTCGAGGTTTTGGAAATGATTCGCAAACAACGTGAATTTGATGAGTTGCCCGTGGTCATGCTCACCTCTCTCAAAGGCGAAGAACATATTGCCAGAGGCTTTGAGCTCGGTGCCAGTGACTATCTCTACAAGCCCTTTTCACCCTCTGAACTGGTGATTCGGATCCGGCGTTTTCTCAAATAAAGCCTTCGATTACAGCCTGTAAAGCAGTGCAAAACCCAGCCCAAAATACAATTGATCGCCTCGGTTTTCGCTATTAAAAAGAGCTGAAAAAACATCATAGCGCAAAAGCCCAAAAACATCAGCGTAAAGCTGAGGCAAAAACTGAAGCTGAACACCTGGACGCAAAGCCAATGAAAAACCGCCATTTTGACGGGTCAAATAGCTGAATTGCGCCCCCAGATAAGGTTCCACCAGAGGCAAAGGCCAATACCAGCGGGCATCCAACTGCAGGGCCACAGAATTGTCGGCCTGAGCAAAAAGCAAGCTGCCCCCCGTGCCAAACCAGGGATCCATGCGATGTAAAACAGACAGACCCCACCAATTTTCTCCTGCGAGGGGCTGGTTCAAAAGGCGATCGTAGCCCAGACCGTCATGGCTAAAAACCGGGCCCCAATACCATTGCGAAACAACGGGTTCAGAAGCGACTTGCACATCAGGCGGGGGCGGCTCCTGAGCCTGCAGTGGCAAGGCGGCTATCAGCAGGAAAAGCAAAAAGCCAAAGGCCAGCGAAAACCTCACCCGCTATTCTACCGTCACAGACTTGGCCAGATTGCGGGGCTGATCTACATCATAGCCCCGACGCAGAGCGACATAATAGGCCAGTAGCTGCAAAGGCAAAACATTGATCACAGGGGAAAGCAATTCAGAAACCAGGGGCACATAGATCACATCATCGGTCACTTCCCGAATCCGTTCATCCCCCTCTGTGGCGATGGCAATGACCTGGCCTTCACGGGCGCGAACCTCTTTGAGATTGCTGATCACCTTGTCATAGGAGCTGCCTGCAGTGACCAGGGCAATGACGGGCATCAGCGGGTCAATCAGGGCAATCGGGCCATGTTTCAGCTCCCCAGCAGCATACCCTTCGGCATGAATATACGATACTTCTTTCAGCTTCAGCGCGCCTTCCAAGGCAATCGGGAAATTAATCCCACGCCCCAAATACAGACAATGGTGGTAACGCAAAAGACGCGTTGCGGTTTCCTGAACCTGGGGTTCTACCATCTTCAGAGTTTCTTCCATAATCCGGGGCAGCTTGCGCAATTCGCGCATATAAGCAACCAAGGCCGCTGTTTCCATCCGGCCTCGGGCATGGGCAAACTGCAGGGCCAAAAGCTGCATTGCTGCCAGCATCGCAATAAAGGCCTTGGTCGAAGCCACACTGATCTCAGGGCCTGCATGAATATACAGGGTGCCGTCAACTGAGCGGGTAATCGCACTGCCTTTGACATTGACCACCCCCAAGGTACGTGCCCCCATCTCCTTGGCCATGCGAATCGCAGCCAAGGTATCCGCTGTTTCACCCGACTGGCTGATGGCCACGACCAGGGTGTCGTCATCCAGGATCGGATCGCGGTAACGGAATTCAGAAGCCAAATCCACCTCAACGGGAATACGCGCCAGGGATTCCAAAAGATATTTGCCCACCAGACCCGCATAATAAGCCGTGCCACAGGCCACCAGGTAAATTCTGCGAATGCCACGCAACTGATCTTGGTTGAGATTCAGTTCATCGAGATACAGGCACTGATGAGACTCTGACAAACGACCCGCCAGGGTTTGCCCAAAAGCTGTGGGTTGCTCGTGAATTTCCTTGAGCATAAAATGGTCATAGCCCATTTTTTCAGCGGCCACAATATTCCAGTCAATGGTATGCACTTCATAGGGCAGGCTCTTGCCCTGCAAATCGTAGATTTCAATCCGATCTGCCGCAACCAGCGCCATCTGTTCATCTTCAAGGTAAATAATATCGCGGGTATGCCGCAAAATCGCAGGAACATCTGAGGCAATAAAATTGGCATCGCGCCCTTTGCCCAAAAGCAGGGGACTGTTTTTCTTGGCTGCCATCAAATAATCGGGCTGATCAATATGCATCACACAGATCGCATAACTGCCTTCAAGCTGGGCAATGGTCTTCTGAACCGCCAGCTTGAGATCCCCCCGGTAATGGTATTCCACCAAATGCGCAATCACTTCGGTATCTGTTTCAGAATCGAACTGATGGCCTTTTTCACTCAGAAACTGCTTGAGGTCGAGATAGTTTTCAATAATGCCATTGTGCACCACCACCAAACGCTTTTGAGAATCGGTATGTGGGTGCGCATTGAATTCTGTCGGACGGCCATGGGTGGCCCAACGGGTATGGCCAATCCCGATATGGCCCGGCAAAGGATGCACTGCAACTTTTTTAATCAAATTCCCCAGCTTACCCACCTCACGTTGGATCGTCAGACCCGTTTCAGGATGGTAAACGGCAACACCTGCGGAATCATATCCACGGTACTCAAGCCTTTGAAGGCCCTCAATCAAAATATCGATGACTTCTTCGTGACCAATATATCCAATAATTCCGCACATAGCTCTGTTCCTTTGCAAATGGCTGCATGCAGTATAATCCAAAAGACCAGAGAGCGAATACTACTATAAGCCAGGGGCTAAGCCTGCCAGACTTTCAAGCCTCGCTTATACACACTGTGCACCAGATTCACGCCAAAATGGTAGGGAATGGCCCCATGATTGGCAGCCTCTAAAACCACCAGATCAGCAGCCCGGCCAGGAGCAATCATACCCGCCTGTTCCCCGCGATCGATAGCGTAAGCCGCATTCAAGGTCACACCCGCCAAAGCCTCAATTGGCAGCATCCCCATTTGGGTACAGGCTAAAACACACATAAACAATTGCGACTCACAGTAACACCCCCCCGGATTCAAATCCGTAGACAAAGCCAAGGGCAAATCCAGTTCACGCATGGCGAGCGTATCTGCGTAGGGGAGCCCTAAATAAAAGGCTGTTCCAGGTAAAAGCACAGGAATTGTACCTGCTGCTTTCATGGCCTGGAGCCCCTCAAGCGGCGCAAACTGTAAATGGTCAGCCGAAACCGCCCCCAATTCCCCCGCCAAAAGGCTGCCCCCCGAAGCCGCAAGCTCATCCGCGTGAAGTTTCAGTTTCAAGCCCTGCTCACGCGCTTTTAATAAAATTCGGCGCGTATCTTCAGGCGTAAAAAAACCTGCTTCACAAAAGACGTCGCAAAACTCTGCCAGTCCCTGCGCTGCCACAGCAGGAATCATCGCGACCACCTCATCAACATACTCCGCATGGGGGTGATCATGTGGAACAGCATGCGCTCCCATAAAGGTCGAGACCAAATCAATGGGATGCGCCTGATCTGCCGCTGCGATCACCTGTAAAATCCGCAATTCATGTGCCAAGGAAAGGCCATAACCGCTCTTTGCTTCTGCAGTGGTGGTGCCATGGGCCAACATGCGATCCAAACGCTGCAAAGCCTCTTCCAAGAGTTCTTCAAAAGAGGAGGCGCGGGTACGCGCCACCGTATAATTAATCCCCCCCGACATGCGCGTGCCCTTCGGTTGGTTGCGAGCCGTCCGAATCCGCTCGGTCAACTCATGTTCACGGGTCCCTGCAAAGACCAGATGGGTATGGGGATCCACCAGACCGGGTATCACAGCCCTTCCCTTCACAGAGTAGGCAGGCACACCCTTTGGGTTGGAAAACAGATTCATCGTGCCATAATCTGCAATCAGACCTTTTTCAATCCGCAAAAAAGCATCCTGTAGAATTTCAATCTGATCCATTTGAGAAGGCAAAATCGGCCCCTGGTGTTCGGGAATATACAGGGTGACCAGCTCACCAATATCTGTCAGAAAATAATCAGAATTCAAATCAGATGCTGTCATCACTTCGTACTCCCTTGCGTTCAACTCGCTCTGGTGTCAAGCTAACATATCTCAAGCAATCCTGGGTTTGTCTTTTTGCAAAGATAGGATTAAACTGCTTATTCACATGGGCACTTAAGCATAAAACCAGACAAACAGTCAGGAACCCCCTTGAAAAAAAGAATGCAGCAGAAAGAATCAGGCACAGCATCTACTTTGCAACTGCTCAAACAGATGCCCATGATGACTCTGCTTTGGACCCCTCCACCGGAAGCAAGTCTGGTTTTCCTGAGCGCTCCCCTTTACCATCGCCTCGGGCTTGACGAAGAACTGCCTGCTTCTGAAGAACTGCTGAAGGTTCATCTTGCTCCAGAAGATTTTGAAAAACTTTATACCCTACTGCACACGGGCCCTTTTCCTCAATCACTGGATTTCACATGGGAACCCGCCCTCAAGCCTGGCTTTCAAAGCCGCTTAACCCTCACACTTTTGAAAGGGCATCAAGGCATTTTGGGAAGCCTTGAACCCCTCCCCCCCCAATCTGCACTGCAGATGAGCAGCCAGCAACCTGATCTGAGCCAGAAACTACTCACTGCGATTATCCAAGCTTCTCCCCTGCCCATTTATTCCATTACAGCCCAGGGCTTTGTCACCAGTTGGAACCCTGCCGCAGAAAAAATTTTCGGGTTCAGCAGCGAAGAAGCCATGGGAAAAATCTTACCGATCGTGCAAGCTGAAAATCAATCTGAATTTCAGTTTTTACGCAGCCAGGTGCTGCAGGGGAAAATTTTTCAAGGAGTTGAGGTGATTCGCAAAAATCGCAAAGGTGAAGAAATTTATCTCAGCTTGAATATTGCCCCCCTTTACGATCAAAACCAGCAAGCCACAGGCATGATTGCCATTACAGAAGACATCACACGGCGTAAACAAGCTGAAATAGAGCTGCTGGAGCTGAACCTGCACCTTGAAGAAAGGGTGCAGGAACGCACGCATGAACTGAAAACTGAAATCACGCAAAGAAAAGGCATTCAAACTCAACTGCAAAAGACCAATCAGGAGCTCTCGCATGCGCTGCGCATCAAAGATGAATTTCTTGCGAATATGAGCCATGAATTGCGCACCCCCCTGACCGCCATTCTGGGTTTAACCGAACTGATGCAGGAAAAAGAAAAAAACTCACAAAATCTGCAATACCTAGAAACCATCCATGACAGTGGCCAACACCTGCTCTCATTGATCAACGATATTCTCGATCTTGCCAAAATTGGCGCTGGGCATTTATCCCTAAAAACAGAAAACATCAATCTGCATTTACTCTGCGAAAAGAGCCTGCGCCTGGTCAAACAGATGGCTGTGCACAAACGGCAAACATTACGCTATGAGCCAGAAACAAAAGATATTCAATTGGAAGCAGACCCCTTACGTCTCAAGCAAATTTTGGTCAATTTGCTTTCGAATGCGATTAAATTCACTTGGCCCGGTGGACAAATTGTCTTGCGTATAAAACGGCAGGACTCGGGTGAAATTGTGATTGAAATTGAGGATACCGGCATTGGCATCAAGCCCGATGATCTGGAAACAATTTTCGAACCCTTTGTACAGCTTGAAAGCGGCATCAGCCGCCAAGCTGGAGGAACAGGTCTGGGGCTGGCGCTGGTCAGGCATCTGACACAACTTCACAAAGGCAAGATCACAGTCAAGAGCACGCCCGGAAAAGGCAGTTGCTTCAGACTCAGCTTACCCGACCAGCAAAGCCAGGCCTAAAACAGGCCAAGCCAAACAGAGGGCTGGTAAAAACAAACCCTGTCTTGAAATAGAGGTTGGAAAAGAACTTAAAGCGAAAGCTGGTAGCTCAGAACAGGTGTCTTGTCGAGACTGTAACTCAGTGAAAAAGGCTCTAAAAACTCGCTGATGCGGTATTTGTTTTCTAAGCCATAGTTGTATTCGGTGGCTACCATATAGGCATCACGTACATTCCAGAGATGGTAACCCAACATGCTTAACGTAATCATGGTATTGCCTAAGCTTGAAGCTTCTTCAGGGCGATTGGAAAGCAAGGCAAACCCCATCAGGCCTCCGGCCAAAATCAAGGTGCCTCCCCCCATAATCCAGAAACTGCGGGGATTGTCATTGCCGACATACAGTTGCCCCAAGCCCGGATAAAGTGCTGAAAGCAAAAAAGCCTTTGCAGGATCTTTTTTCATTTCAACCAGGGTTTCCTGGCGGCGTTTATCAAATTGAGCCAATTCCTGCTTGTCCAAAGAACTCAGACCAAAGGTTTGCGTGCTTGCAAAAATTTCGCTTGCGGGCGCTGCCTGAACGGCAAACACCTGGGAAGCGACCAGAATCAGACTGAGGGACAAGGATTTCCACTGAAATTTTCTCATGTGTTCCAGAATACCATAAGTTTTCAAGATTGTTGATAGCCCCGATCACAATTTCTCTTCGGCATCAATCAGCCCAGGCAATCAAGCCTCCCAAACGCCCAGTAAGCCCCTGATCCCGTCGGAAAGAGAAAAACAGTTCAGGCTCACTGACTGTACAACGATTCAAACTGAACAGTGTTTCGGGCTGAATACCCGCTCTCAAAGCCTGACGTCTGTTAATTTCTACCAAATCAAGATGGACTTTTTCGCCTTTGACACGCGCCACTTGTGGATCACGAATATCCACATGATCCGCAAACGCCTCAGCCACCTCAGTGCCCACTTCAAATTGTTCAAAGCCAATGCCTGGACCAATTGCCACTTGAATCCGATCGGCCTGGGCACCAAACTCAGCTTGCATACGCTCAATCACCCGCCTGAGAATCTGGGCCTGGGTTCCCCGCCAACCGGCATGAACGGCTCCGATCACATGCGCCACAGGCTCAACCAAAAGAATCGGCAAGCAATCCGCAACCTGAATCAAAAGCGGAAGGTCTGTCTCGGCAGTGATCAGCCCATCGGTATCCGCAATGCCTTCTTCCTGGCTGAAAGCCCCCCGCCCCGCATCTTCAGCTTTTACGGTATAAAGCCCTGCCCCATGACACTGCCGACAAGCCACCAGACGCTCGATATTCATGCTCAAGCCAGCCCCCAAACGGCGGCGGTTTTCAAGCACAGCCTCATAGGCTTCTGTTTCCTGACCCGTGGGATATTTGAGATTGAGTGATGCATAAGGCGCTTCGCTCACACCCCCGGCTCGGGTTGAAAAGCCATGGCGCAGACCGGAAATATTCAGCCAGGCAGGGTTTTGTAAAAACAGCGGATGGGTCATGAAAAGCCTCCTGAAACAGCATACTGCATGCCTCCAGTATCTCACAGAGTACAAAGCAATGCTCCGCCGCAAGCCCGGTGGTGGGTTTGCACTCAAACAAAGCCCAGAAAGATAAGTTCTTGATGGTAAAATGCATGCAATTCGTGATTGACAGAGGTAAATCGTTCCATGTTGCAACGCCGTCTTTCTCTGCTGACGCTTTTGCCGCTCTTAAGCCTGAGTCTTTGGCTAAGCCCTGCTTGCCAAGTTTCCGCCCAAGCCAGCCCAAATCAAGCGGGAGAAGAAAATGCTCCCAGTTTTGAAAAAACCATCAAGGGTTTTACTGCCTTGCCGGGACTGTTTACGTTTTATCTCAAAGAAAGCGATCACAAAATCCTGCTCGAAATTCAACCCGCTCAGCTGGATCAGGTTTTTTTGCTCAGTATTACCCGCGAAGCCGGAGACGGCGCATTTTTTGATTCTTCCTCTCAGGAAAATACCTTGCCCGTTTATTTTCACAAGGTCGGAAAAACCATTCAGCTTCTGGTCAAAAACTACAATTACCGCGCCGATCAGAACACCGCCATTCAGCGGGCCATTCCACGCGGGGTCAGTGATGCCCTGCTGGGATCGACACAGGTGATCGGCCCTCCGCATCCTGAAAAAGGCGCCTTGCTGGTGGACGCCGCCGAGCTCTTCGTCAGCGATTTGGCCAATACCGGCCGTTTTTTTCAAATGCTGCAACGCGAAGGTCTGGCCAGCTATCGTTTAGACGAACGCAACAGTTATTTACAGAAAATCAAATCCTTTCCTGAGAACAATGAGATTGAAGTGCTCTTGAATTATCTGGGGGAGGGCACAGATTTCCCCACCCCCACCCTGGCCGATGACCGTGGTTTTCGGCATCTGATGCATTACAGTCTCAGCAAACTACCTGAAACCAGCTATCAGCCGCGTTTGGCTGATGATCGCGTGGGACACTTTACCACCATGTATTGGGACTATAACCAATTCTCCAAAGAGGATCCCTATGTCCGCTATATTAACCGCTGGAATCTTGAAAAAGCAGATCCCCGGCTGCCCCTCTCTCCCCCCCGCGAGCCGATTGTGTTCTGGCTCGAGAATACCATTCCCACAGAATATCGCGATGCCGTTCGAGAAGGCGTTTTGCTCTGGAACACTGCCTTTGAAAAAATTGGTTTCAAAGACGCCATTCAGGTCAAGCAAATGCCTGATGACGCCGACTGGGATCCCGCTGACGCCCGTTACAATACCATCCGTTGGATGGTGAATCCAGGTGCCAGTTATGCTGTGGGCCCCTCGCGTGCTCACCCTCTGACAGGCGAGGTCTATGATGCCGATGTGCGCATCAGTGCGGATTTTATCCGTGCCATGTATAACGAATACGATTTTTGGGCCACCCCTTTGGCTGAGGCCCCCAAAGCCCAAAACCAAACCAAGGCCCGCAAAAACAGCCAGCAGCGCTGTGAGTATTCTCAGGGGCTGGCACATGAACTGAGCTTTGGTCGCCAGCTGATGGCCGCACGCGGAAGTCTCTCACCGGCCGCTTCCGCTCAATTTATTCACGATGCTATTATTGCGCTGGTGGCCCATGAAGTTGGGCATACCTTGGGTCTGCGCCATAACTTTAAGGCCAGCACCCTGCACAAGGCCTCCGATCTGCATTTGCTCAATCAAACCCGCAGCAAGGGCCTGACCAGTTCTGTCATGGATTATGTGCCCGTCAATCTCGCCCCCAAGGGTGTTAAACAGGGAGAATACTACCAAACCACCCTGGGGCCCTACGATTACTGGGCGATTGAATACGCCTACCGCCAATTCACCAAAGACAGCGATCTCAGCGAAAAGGGCCAGCTCGAAAAGATTGCAGCCCGCTCCAGTCAACCCGAACTGGCCTATGGAACCGATGAAGATGTCTATGGCGGCCCCTTGTCAGTAGATCCCTTGGCCAATTTTTGGGATCTGGGGGCAGATCCCCTGCTTTTTCAACGCCAACGCCTGGAATTGGCCCAGGAGCTGTTCAGCAAACTGGAAAAAGAATTTGAAAAACCCGGCGAACGCTATCCACGCCTGCGTCAGGTTTTTTCGATGGCTCTCAGTGAATACTTTGTCTCTGTACAGGGCATTGTCAAATATGTAGGCGGCATCTACACCCACCGCAACCATATCGGAGATCCCCAGGCCCGCGTACCCCTGGAAGTTGTACCCGCAGCCAAACAGCGCGAAGCATTGGAGCTGGTTGCAACGCAGTTGTTTAACCAGGAAGCGTTTCAATTCAGCCCCGAACTGCTGAGCAAAATGGGCCCCGAACGCCAATGGGATTTTGAAGACAGTTTGCTGGATTCAAGCCTGGATCTGCCTCTGCATCAAATCGTCAAATCCTTGCACAGTCGAGTCTTGGGCTATTTACTCAGCTCTCCACTTTTGAACCGGATTCAGGACAATGAACTGCTGTTTAAAAAGGGAGAAGCCCGCTTTACGCTGGAACAGCACTTCAGTTTTCTGCGTGACAGCATTTGGAAAGAGCTCAAACAAGGTCAAAATATTGTCAGTTTCCGGCGCAATTTACAAAGAATCCACCTTGAACAGCTCAAACAGATTTATTTAAACAGGAATTTGTTCTTATCTGCAGATGCCCGCACCTTGGCCCGTCAGGATTTAATCCAGTTGCGTCAGGGAATTGATCAGGCCTTGAAGGTTTCAGGAGTCAAACTGGATGCCTTGACACGTGCGCATTTAGACGAATCGCGTGCCATCATGGATACCACGATCAAAGCCAGCATCGCGCGTTAGACAGATCAGGCGGGCAGCTAACGCCCGCCTGCCAATTCAATTTTCCAGGGAGCCAGGCCCACGACTTCGCCAAAAAGGTCGTAATCATCAGAGGCCTCAATGCGCACACGCACGCGATCTCCGATCTTGATCGAACCTGCAGGCAGGGCACGGGCTTCTGGGGTCTCCGCCAGATCACCATGCACACAGAAAACCTGTCCGTCAATTTCAGGGGCATCGGCCCAACTGCGCCCAATCAATTGGCCGGGTTCCTCATTATAATCGTCGATCACCACATCCATTTCGGAGCCAATGCGGGCAGCCAGTTTTTCAGCTGAAATCGCCTGCTGAAGCGCCATAAAACGCTCATAGCGTTCCTGTTTCACTTCTTCAGGCACCAAATCTGAGAAATGGGTAGCATCAGCTTCTTCAACCTCAGAATAGGTAAAACAACCCACCCGATCTAAACGGGCTTCCTGGAGAAAATCAAGCAGCAATTGAAAATCTTCTTCAGTCTCCCCCGGAAAGCCAACAATAAAGGTTGAGCGCAGCACAATTTCAGGACAAATCTGACGCCAGCGGCGCACGTACTCCAATTGCTGTGCCGCACCCGGTCGCCGCATGCGTTTCAGCACCGCTGGGCTGGCGTGCTGAAAGGGCACATCCAGATAGGGCAAAAGTTTGCCTGCGGCCATCAGTTCCACCAGTTTATCGACAAAGGGATAAGGGTAAACATAGTGCAACCGCACCCAAGCACCGGTTTCTCCCAATTGTGTCGCCAAATCAACCAAATGAGCGGGAATCTCCCGCCCTTGAAAGGCCGTGCTGCGGTGGCGAAGATCCACGCCATAGGCGCTGGTATCTTGTGCAATCACCAAGAGTTCACGTGTACCACTGCGCAGCAAGCGCCAGGCTTCGCCCAAAATATCTTTGCTGTCGCGGGAAACCTGCTTGCCCCGCAATTTGGGAATAATACAAAAGCTACAGGTATGGTTACATCCTTCTGCAATTTTCAGATAACTGAAATGGCGAGGCGTCAGTTTAATTCCCGCTTCAGGCACCAAAGCCGTATGCGGGTTCTGATCCGGGGGAATCAGCTCATGAATGGCATGTAAAACTGCATCATCGGCCATCGAGCCTGTAATCGCATGCACCATCGGATAGCGTTCACGTACCGTTTCAGGGCGTTCGCCCAGGCAACCGGTCACAATCACTTTACCCGTTGCATCCATGGCTTCGCCAATGGCTTCCAGCGATTCTTCAACCGCAGGGGTAATAAAACCACAGGTATTGACGATCACGGCATGGGCTTCCTCATAACTGGGTGCCACTTCATAGCCTTCGGCCCGCAGTTGGGTCAGAATACGCTCACTGTCGACCAAGGCCTTGGGACAACCCAGACTGACAAAACCGACTTTTTTAATTGCAGAAGAGGGAGATTTAATTTTAACCATAGCCTGCATTATAGCAGAGGGCAGAGGCAAGAAAGAGAGAAAAGGAAAGCGAAAATAAGATGCTATACTCAAAAGAAAAGTCTCAGCATGCCACCTATTGAAAATTGGCTTCCAGATCGCCGCTTGATTTTTTGGTCACCCCCTCTCGCCATATTCTCGCATCGCTGGCGTTCACTGACTCCCCAGGCGAAAGAAGGGTTGCTCATGCAGGGGTTGCGTCAATTCCTGAACCTGCCAGCACCTTGTGCCCCCCCTGCTGATGTCTGGCTGATTCGCTTTGATGCCCAAGCGCAGCAGATTGAACTGCTGGGGCCATTTGAAAACCTTCCCGTGCGGCCGGAGCAGCGACGTCAACCCCGCGTGATCTGCCTGCCACTTAAAAAAGCACAGCTGATCAAACAATTTCACCGCAGTTTGCCCTGGTCAGATCTTTATGAGCCAGAAGACAACGAATTTGACAATCTTTCCCTACGGCTCAAACTGGAATCCCGCCATGCAGAACTCACTGGAGAATTTGATCTGCTCTCTGACCTGGAACCGGATTCGGGGTATGGCCATTCAGCCCAGAGTCAAGAGGTTCAAAGACGCGTGGCAATTGTAGAAGATTGGCTGAAATAGCCAGAAAAAAACCCCGGTCGAAACCGGGGTAACAGTGTGTGTGTGGAGATTATTGCTTAACGGCGGACAGGGGCAGTACTCAAAGCTTTGAGTACATTGATACGGCCATGTCCATAGTATTTGTCAAAACCGACATCGCCACGATCATCGGTAGTGGCTTCAAGATGAGCCTTGACTTGTTCCTGCTTCAGATCAGGCCACTGGCTGCGAACCAGGGCTGCCAAACCAGCCACAGCGGGGGTGGCCATGGAAGTGCCACTGATAGAGCCGTAATCCTTGCTGGGCATGCCACTTGCATAGGTCGGGAAAGTAGAGAGGATGCCAACGCCAGGAGCACTGACCGAAATCCAAGGGCCATACTGTGAGAAATTGGCACGGGTATCATTGCTGTCGGTCGCACCGACAGCCACCACCCCAGGATAGGCAGCGGGATAGGATTTTTGTTCACGACCGGAATTACCCATCGCAGCCACCACAACAGCATCCTTAGAAATGGCGTGTTTTACAGCGTCTCCCACCAGTTGGGAATCAGAACCGCCACCCAAACTCAAGCTAATGACTTTGGCGCCATTGTCTGCAGCCCACATAATGCCTGAAGCCACATCGGCCCAAGAGCCTGAACCACGGTTATCCAGCACGCGTACGGGCAAAACCTTGACGCCAGGTGCATAACCGGCAACACCAATCTGGTTATTGGTGATCGCTGCAGAAATGCCTGCGCAATGGGTGCCGTGCCCCTGACCATCGTTGGGATCTTCATCTTTGTCTACGAAATCATAACCTTTGACCAGTTTAGCAGCCAGGTCAGGGTGTTTCAGATCCACGCCAGTGTCCACAATCGCGAGCAGCAGATCGGGGTTCCCTTTTTGAATTTCCCACCCTTTTTGAGAGCTGGTCAATTTGTGAGCATATTGCTTTTCAAACATTTCATCGTTGGGGAAACCGGGCGCATCCCCTTCACGGGAGATCTGGTAAGGAACGGCTTGCTCAGGGCTGAGGCTGATAATGCCATTGGGTTCAGCATAGAGTACGGAAGGATTTTTGCGCAGGGCATCAATCGCTTGAGCCGTATTGGCAGCGGGCGCCTTTACAAGTTGAATACCGAGGTGAGGTAAGCCTAACGTTTGAACAGAACTCAGACGCAAAGTGCTAAGCACTGACTGGGTTGAGCTGACACTCACCCCGGGTTTAAATCTGACTATGATTTCTCCAGGAATAGCTGAGGTTGATGCGTAAAGTGATGCTTTAAGTGGAGTACGGTTAACCTGGGCAGAAGACACAGCAGACGCCGCGCCAACACGGGCGGCCAATTGCTGGGAAGTAACAGCCGGTGCAAGACCGGACTGACAAGCTGACAATGCAGTCAGCAAACTGCCGCTGGCAAGAAGAACACTTGTAAAACGAATAGAATTTCGGATCATGTGGCGATAAATCTCCTGAAAAAATCTTAGCTAAAAATTATTATATTGTTAAAATAAGATTAAGTCAATTAAAAAATTTAATATTTTTTTAATTTTTATTTAACAACATTATTTTTAACGTGAGAAGATCCCTCACTATAATGAAGGCATGTTGACGCCATTTTTAATCTTTTTAGCCTGGATCCTGGGCTTTTTTCAATTCATGCAACCCGTCTTCCCGGCTTCGTCACCGGCCGAAGAACAAGCCTTGTATTGGGCTCCCGTGATTTACCAGCAAACCGATCCCCGTTTACCAAAAGCTGACTATATCACCCGCTTTGATTTCGATGGGGATTTTGATGGTTGGAATAATTGGGAAAATCTGCAAAAATTTCCACTTCAGGCTGCCGTCTATTACCATGTGGCAGAAACTGAAAATTTGCTTTTTATCTATTATGGGATTTTTCATCCCCGTGACTGGGAACCCGGTTTTGACAACCCCCTCAGCAGCCATGAAAACGATCTTGAAGATTTGCTCCTGGTGATTCACAAAGACGGTTCTCCCCGAGGGCGTTTGCTTTTGCTCGAAACCCAGGCCCATTTTGATTTTCATGCCTATGCTGCAGCCCGCTTAAAATCTCGCTCCACCCCGATTGAAGGCCCCTTGCCCCTCGCAGGCCAAAGCCCCCGCATCCTGATTCCCCCAGGGGGGCACGGCAATTATGGTCTGTACTCAACCCGTCCTGAAGGCAGCGGTATTCTCTACCAAGCGGCAGAACAGGCAGCCGTTCCCCAAGGCCCTGACAGCTTTCAAAAAATCTGTAACTATCGCCTTTTGCCCTTTGACGAACTCTGGCAACGTCGCAACCAGACCGGCCCCGGCACCCCCTATCGACGCTTTGGTGAATTCGGAGCCAATGATTATACCTGGTTGAATGCGGCTTCTGCCCCTTGGGTTCATGATGATCAAAACGATGGCCCTGTGTGGCCTGGCGATATTTTCGCAGATCCTGACTACGCCGTGCATCAACATGTCTCGGGTCTGCCCGCTTCTTCAGAAAATTATCTGCAGGCCCCCCTCTATACCCACCGTCTGGAAATTCAAGCCCTTCGAATCTTACGCCCAGTAGAGGCCCCACGGCTTGAAGTCTGGCAAAAAGAAACCCTGCTATGGAGTGTTCCTTTAAACCACCAAAGCGCTGAATATTGGCAATTACCGATTCAAACGCGTTATTTTTCACTGGCTCCCGGTGGCCTGAAACTCAAACTCACCAACCAAAACCAGGAACTTTCCAGCTTTGAATTTCCTACAGAAAATTCCCCCATGGCCTGGTATGGAAAAGATTCTTTTTGGTTTCAAGCCAGTTTAAAACTGAAGCCTTGAGCCTCAGACTTGACAGTCTCTGGCCTTCGGGCTTAATCTTGAAGAAAAAACAGCCTTTCGGGCTGTTTAAAGGCAGTGCGTCATGCAAAACTTAAGTCTTAACCTTCCGATCAACGACTATTTGATGACTCCTGTCTCCTGCGAAAAGGTTTTTAGCCCCGAAGAATGCCAAAAATTAATTGAACTCCCCTGTTCCTATCAAAAATATGGGGAAACCATGCAAGCGACCGGCGAGCACAAAGAAGTCAGAGACTTCAGTATTCGCTATACCATGAGCAAATATGTCGATCATCTGCCTGAAAACGAATGGGTCTTTGCACGCATTCACCAATTGGTGAAGGAAATCAACCAGGAAACCTTTAAATTCCGGCTCTTGGGATTTCCCAATTTACAGATTTTGGAATATCCTCTCAATGGCTTTTACCGCATGCATACGGATCTCGGTCAAGGGGTTCATTCTACGCGCAAACTCAGTGTGGTCACCCTGCTTTCCGATCCCAAGGATTTTGAAGGCGGAGAATTAATGGGGGCCGATGAAGAGCCCATTCCCTTGTCTCAGGGCATGGTGGTCATGTTTCCAGCCTATCTTCCCCACCAGGTCAAACCTGTGCTCTCCGGCAAGCGTTACAGCATGGTCACCTGGGTTTTGGGCCCTCCCTATCAATAAAACACAGGCCAGCAACGTATTCATCAGAAACGCTTATGCTACAATAAGCCCATGAAATATATTTACAGTTTCTTATTTGTCGGTGGCCTGCTGTGGGTCTTGACCCCAACCAGCGAAAGTCATTCGGGCTATCTCGATCAAGTCAGATACAGCTATCAAAATGCGTACCGATGCACTCTCTGCCATGCTCCCAGCGCCTTGAATCAACTGGGACAGGATCTCGCAAAACTCAACCCACAGGCCCATACCCTGCAAAAAGCCATGAAAACCTGGGCTTTGCTCGACAGTGATGGGGACGGCTTTAGCAATGAGATCGAATTAAAAACAGGCTGTAATCCTGCGCTGGCAACAGAAAATCCCGGCTTAAACAATTGTGCTAATAAATCCCAGCAAAAAGGCCTGCAAAAACGCTGAAAAGACTGAGTACAACTGCATTTTCAGAGTAAAGGCCAAAGAACAAAAGTCCACCGGCCAAAATCAAACGGCCCCCCAATTGAAAGAGATTGTCCCGAAAAGCGTTGGGTTCTAAATGCGACGGGCGCATTAAGAGCCAAGCCAGGCCCAAGCCGATTAAAAGAGAGCCAAAAAGTAAGGCGTAATCTTGCGCAAAAAGATGCAAATAGCCCAATCCCAAAGGGGGAATCACCAAGGTAAAGAGACAAAATAGCGGAAGTAAAAGTCGCAGATAAATTTGCCCAATCAACAAAGAATGGCGCAAAGGAAACTCGGGAACCAGATTATGTATCAAGGCCTGGGGCGGTTTCTCGGGACGATCTTCTGCTTGCACAACCCGGTAGTGAAGAATGGGTAAAATCATGACCCCCAACATAAAACCACTCCAACACACACTGATATAAAGCAGTTTTAAACCTGGAGCACCCATCAGTCCCAAAACAAGGATTACCCCAGCCCCCAAGCCCCAACAAACAGCACTCAGCAGTATTTCCCGCAAAGAAGCTGGCCAGCGGCGATACCAAACCGGATAAATCTTCTGTAAAAAACGGTAAAGATTTTGAATGGGTTTGATTTTCCATTCAAGAATATAACCTGTCACCAAAAGACAAATCCCCAACCCAAAGAGCAAAAGCGCATGCATCACCTGGGGATTCTGACCCAAATTTTGACCCACCGACTGTGCCAGTTCAGGTTGGGCCTGAATCAACTCAGCAAGATAATCCTGGGGGTGGGGCAACCAAGAAAAGCCGACAATTTCAAGCACCCAAAAAAAGAGTGTGGCACAAAGCCACACCAATAAAACATAAATAATCACGCGGGAAGAGACTTCAATTCAGCTTGAAAATCAAACACGTGCTTTGGAAAATTGTGAAGAAATCTCATCATAGGTTGAGAGATTTTCCTGCAATTCTTCCAGCAACATGTCCATAGCCTCTTCATACTGGGCATCAGCGGCAGCATCTTCTTTAAGGGCAGAGGAATCTGCCTGAGCTGCAGTTGCAGCTGCAGCTTTTGCCGCCTGGCGCTCTTCATAGGCCTGACGGGCCAGTTGTTCGTAATGGTTTTTCTTTTCTTCGAGATCAGCCAATTTCTGTTTCATTGCATTCAATTCGTCGAGATATTCAGTCGTTTGCTGATTGCCCGTAGAACGCATGCGTTTTTGAAGCGCGTAAACATCGGCTTCCAGATTTGCTACTTGGGTAGAAATGCGTGAAATAATGCCATCTTTGGCTTCAAGTTGATAAACAAATTCTTCATTTTTGTTTTCAAGGTCCCGAATAAACTGATCCTTTTCAAGAATCATGTCACGGAGCGTATCCAATTCAGCAATGTCCTGCTGAAACTCACTGTTCTGGCCTTCATACTGTTGAACCAGACGTTTCAGCACGGAAACTTCTTTTTTCTGGTCAGCAATGGTTTGTTTGAGATCTGAAAGAAAATCTTCCTGATCCCCACTTTCTCCCATAATCTGATTCAGTTGTTGTTGCAAAAAGTGATTCTCTTTCTGCAATTCACGGTGTTTGGTCAAAAGAGCCTGCACAATCACCTGCATCTCTTTTTTGTAACGGGCACGTTGTGCCTCTTTGGTTTTTTGCAACAGATTCAGTTTCTGACGAAGTTCACTGATCTCTACATAGGGATCCTGTTCTTCCTCTGCTGCGTAATCACCAGATTCCTCCAGTTCGTCATCCGCATCAAAATCGTCAGCCATTCAGCTCTTCCCTTCGTTGATAAAAGTTAATCGTGGTTGATAGATTGAAGAAAGGACAGTATATCCCCGATCATTATAATACAAGCTTTTGGATCGTGCTTAAAAAATTTTACAAAAAACCAGATCCTCAAGACTGGAATGCCTGCACTTTATTCATTAAATAAGGATTAAATATATTTTTTAAGAATTAAATTTACGTCAAAAAATCATTTCAAGGGTCAAGAACAACAGCTTAGATCAGGATATGTGGACGTGGATAGTTATCTTCACAACGAAGATTTGAGTAGAAAGTTCTGTTTTAAATAAGATTTTTCATTGTTGAGTTTTACCACCAAGGGGTTAGTTGAAACACCATGACCAGCATTTTTTCTGGACAACTGTATAATAATTTTCTGACGGATAATAACCAATACCGGTTAGAAAACTATGATGTCAATCGGTTTCAGCGCACGATCGAACAGCAGTCCGATCAAGGACAGCGCGAAAAAGAACTGCGTGAAGGCCTGGAATATCACCAGGCCAAAATGGCAGATCTGCAAACCAAACTCAACGAACTGACAGAAAAACTCAACACCCTCTACCGTCGTTTTATTGATAATAAATCCGCTTTCCGCAAAGTTTCACAGGAGCCCGAATATTTTGGCACCAGTTCTGCATTAAATGGTTTGGCCAATATCAACTCCACGCCCGATACAGGAGGCTACCCCACTGGGGCTGCTGGCATTACCCCCGACGATGACTACGATAAAATCCGCAACTATTCCTGGAACCCCTTCTTTGGCTCTAAAGCGATTGACGAAAGCGACAAAACCGTCAACCGTACCTTCTGGCAACAACCCGGTGAGATTCTCGAAAAATCCTATACTGAAAATGGGGCCTTCTGGTCAACCGTCTCCTATCTCTGGGGCTGGGATCTGGATCGTATCAATGCGACCTATGCCACAACCGATAACAACAATACCCTGCAGGTAAACGTCACGGCCCTGCAACCCAATAAACCGCAATATCCTCCCATGAAAGCAGGTGATCGTTTCCCTGTTTATACAGGAGCAGCCGCCAATTATCCGGGTTACCCCGCTGTCAATATGTCGGGAATTCGCCCCGGCGGCGTAGATTATAGCCATGCCAGTGATACCATCAATACCGGGGGCGACTCCAGTGCAATTTACGCCACAGCGAATATCAGTACCGGGAATGGTACAGGTTCTCCACCTGGAGGAAACCCCATTGAAGTTGATAATGCAGCGCCCTTTTTAGTTGGGGACAGTATTACAGTCACCAAAAATGGCTCTACGCCCGTTACCGTCACCATTACAGCCATTGACTATGTTTTGAATAAAATCTGGACAGATTCTCCCGCAGGTTCAAATAACAGCAGCGGCGTTCTGACCAAATTGGTAGGGGGGGCATCCTCCTCTGCCAATTTCAACGTGGTCGGCAAAGACAGTGTCAATTTTGGCTGGGAATTCGATGATCTGCCGATGGCGCTTGAAGTGGTCAGTGTAGACACCCGCCCGGATGGAACCACCGTGCCCACCGAATACAAAATGGTCTATGATATTCCACCCACCCACCCCTTTTATGACAGTTTAAAAGTCTTGAACGGTACTGAACCTCAAATTTTAGATGCCCCCACTGCAATCAGCCGTGATCGTATTGCCAATAATGGTTTTGATTACAGTGCCTATACCTATATTCCAGGCACCCAGAGCGGCGCAGTCTCCTATTCAGTCGATGGCATTCACAATACCGGTGGTCAGGCCTGGAAAGACAATACTGCCGAAAATGAATATCCCCCCCCCAAACTCTATACCTCTGGCACAGTCACCGGCGCTTCTTACCCCACCACCAATACCTATGGTGCCAATGACTTCGGCACCGTCGCCAATCCGATTACCGTTTCAACGGCTACCCGTCAGCTCTTTGGTGCAGGCAATACGATTACCCTGCAACCCCAGGGCATTTCAACCACGATTTCCCAGATCATGTGGAATACTTCCACGACCCGTTCAGATACCGGAACCGGCAATGCCCCCTCTGAAATTACGGTTGATGACGATCTTTCAGGCATTGCCAATGGTGACTACGTGAGATTCAGCAGCCAACCGGGTTTTATTTACCAGGTCGATGCCAACCCCTCCAGCACAGGCTTTACCGTCATTCCCATCAATGGGGGGCCCTCCAATCCTGTTACAGCAGGTTCTGCAGGAGTCACGGTCAGTCTCTTCTCTGATGCTGCCGCCACCATTCCCAAATTTGCCAAAGAGGGGATTGTGGTCAACAGCCCTGCCGTCACCGATGTCGTCTCTATCAAAATGCCCGACGTGATTGGGGCCACCGAGCCCCTGATCAGTTTCACCTTGGATGCCTGCAGTGATATCAGCATTACCAATGCCACCATGGTGAATATGAAATACGCCTTCCGCATTCACCAGAACTACAAACAATTCGCATCCCCCGGCGATGACCCAATCCCCAAGCCTCCTCAGGATTACAGCAACCACGACTGGACCAGTTATCCCCCAGACAGTGACTTTGTTGGCAAAGCTTATGGGACAAACACCTTTGCCCATGCCATGCCCCCTTTTACCTATCTGAGCAACTCCCCCATGGGGGCGGGCCCAGTGCTGCTGGGACAATCAGATCTGGTTGCGAATCTCTCAACCGATGCCTATTTCTCTGGTTCCACAGAAAAGGTAAGCGCCGAAGTGGTACAGGGCCCCAGTTCAAACCAAGTCGTAATCAATGTCTATTTCGACGGTGACCTGAATGGCTTTGAAATGAAAATCGAAGACGTGCAATTGGTCACCTATGACGGCACCTTGGGAACCTGGACCCAGGGCAAATACAATGCCGGCAATGTGCCCCCCATCATTCAAAATGGGGACCCCACCGTACTTCAGGCCAATAGCCCGGACGAAGTCATCAATAAATATATTCCTGGGATTTACCAATTTACCCAATTCAATGATCAATACAATATTCAGCATACGGCGGCTGATCGCAACGATATCGTGCGCAGCCCCTGGGAGTTTGCTGAATTGGATCTGGGCGCAAATTCAACCCTCAGTGGCGAATACTTTGTGGATCTCAACAGCCGCCGTTTGAATCTTCAATCGGATCCGCTTCAGGCCCAGATTGATGGCTGGGGCACCACAGGCAATGCTGCGGTTTCAAGCACCAACTTTAATTTGCTCACCAATGGCGTTGCCGAAGCCCATGACTTCGTAGCAGTAACCTTGCCAGGTGACACCTGTGCCACGGCCAGCAACCCCAGTGAAGCTTACCAGTTTGCCGATGCAGATCCGCTCACGTTTGCCGATGCAGGGGTCTATTCTGCCGCAACAGCGGCTCAGCGCGCCGATACCCAAATGGATGAGGTCATGCAGGGGGAAGCCCCACAAACATCGACCGTCCCCTATTTGGATCCTCTGCGCACAGCCAATCCGGGTGCGGTGATTACCCCCGACTACTACAGTCTGAATTCCACCCCACCGCCCATTTTCAGTCCTGTGCCCAACTCTCTGACAAATCCACCTGATACCGACTTTACAAATACGATTGACCGAATTGGGGCAGCGATTAAATCCAGCGATCCTGCCGGAACACCACGCCTGGATTTCAATCTCACCATTCCCACTTCAGACGTCAATGTTCTGCGCAATGAAAACAATCTGCTCATGAACTTGGGCTCGATTGAGCGCCGGGACATGTCGATCAATATCACCTCGGCAGATATGTATGTACGTACGGTTCCTGGTTATACCACGGTTCCCCGTTACCGCGTAGACGCAGGTGGAAATATTTATGACCAGTTTGGCAAGGGCTATTATGATCCGCTCAATGCCAACGATGTACTCTCTTCGCAGCGTGTTTATACAACAGGCGGCGGAGCCACCAAAAATGGCCAAGTCAGTAACTTTGACAATGCCAACAATGCGACCTTCAATGCGGCCTATAATACAACTTACGCCGGAGCAGGAAGTTTTGAAGCCTATGTCAACCAACACGATCGCTTGCCCATGGCCAATGACGACTACAATCTCTTTGACTATGTGCCCGACCTGAATCTGGTGCCAGGAGATACCGAAGGGCGTAGATTCGGAGAAAGCTATGTGGGTTCCTTGCCCAGTAATTTCTACTATTACCGTGAAGATCTCGATAATTCAGTAGATGCTGCAGGCGGAGCCAATACCCCCACCGGCAACTCCACCCTTCTGGGCGGGCCCAAAAACTTTAATAACGATGGCATGGCCGCACTGAACTTCGATGGTCGCAAATCCAATATGGCAGGAACCTATACCGGTGACCATACCTACGTTTCCAATGCCAATATGCCGTCTTTTGCCAATGTGACCCTGGGGTATGTTGAGCAAAATGCCAAAATGTACAATACCCAACGCACAACCACGCAAGCAGTATGGTTGGGCTTTCCAGGCCTGAATGGAGAGACCAAATACGCAGAAAATGTGGTAAGTTCCAGCAATGTGACCAATGCCGTCAATGCCTTGGGCAATAATACGGCAATTGCCACCATGAACTTCAACAACTCAAGTATTATTCTCGATATGGGGCAAGAGGTGAACCGAGGCGGTACATTGATCCTAAACGAGAAAAATGCCTTGGGCAATATTGATCCCCATGTCATTCCCTTGCCCCTGCTCGACTATACCGCCCCCTATCCTGATTTTGACGATCCGGATAACCCGGCCGACCCCATAGCCACCTCCTTTACCTTCAATGCCTATGGTGCAGAAACAGTCACCCGTACAGGCAGCAAGTACATGAGCTTCCGTAGCGTACTGGACGGAGTGGATGGCAATCTGGATGGATCGATCAGTCTGGCCAGTGCCAAAACACTGCTTGGGCAAGCCGGGGGCGTTTTTGCCTCTGGTGAAGCTGAGCCTGATACCTGGCCCAATGGGGTTTTGCTCCATGTCGATGATGCCGAGGGCTTTATCATGGAAAACCCCAAGAATATTGTCACCCTGGGGACCGACCCGACAGAATACCGCGTGGTTTATAAAAATACAACCACAAGACCTCAAACCATTTTCTTGATCCGCAACGATGGGGGGGCGATCGGCAATACTTTAGGCAGTGCAGCCACCGTCTCAGATTTGGTTCATGCCGATTTGCAAATCCGTGCGAAGACCGGTCAATATACCGTTCAAGTCACCGATGCTGCCGGCAACCCCGATCCCCACGGCAGCAATGTCAAAATCGACTATGACGCCTTGGGCACCCAACAACCGGGTCAATTGGCCAGTATTGGTATTTCTTCTGACTATGACCGCGTGGGTCGCCTTGCTGGCGATGATCCGCGTACCACAGCCGTGGAAAACAACCGAATTGCGCCGGAACTCTTTGATTCTCCTCATGGCTATGTACAACCCGATGCTCAGGTGGCTCTCAACCTGATCGCCCAGGATGATGATGGCAATCCACGCCCCCGCCGTCTCAAATCGGTAAAAGTACAAGTAGAAAGCGGAGAACAGCTGATTCCCAGTACCTTGAAACAATCCTACTCCACTACCGGTGTAGGCGGTGTTTTCAACTATACCGATGGTGCCGGTGATTGGCCCATTGCCCTCTTTGAGGAAGATACACAGCTCAACCCGATTGTCACCAATGACCTCAATTATTTCGTAGGGCTCTTCCAGGGGATTACGGCTTCAAATGCAACAGCCGCCACCCCCACGCTGACGGTAACAGACGCCTTTGGATTGAGCATTGGTCAAAAGGTAACCATTAACGGAGAACGGCGTATTATTGCTGATATCTCGGGCACCACTGTCACCTTAGACGCCCCCCTTTCCACAGAACCGAAAGTCGGGGATGTGATCGGCGTGGGCAATGGTTTGGGCACCCAGGATATTCAAATGTACCTGAACCGCTCTGTGGCCATGTCGATGGGCGCAGGCATGAAGGTCACCCTGGAATGGGAAGAATATGATGTTACGGGCTTCCCTCCCAAGGTGGATGTCGCCAATACCCGCCCGGTTACAGAAACCATTGGTTTTGGAGATACCTCACCGGCCACCCAATTCACTATTTCCAATACCAATGCGGGTACCACCACCATTAGCCTGGATGCACCGATTACAGCTGCACAAGCAGCCAAATTCACAAACGGCACCAAGGTGAATATCAACGGGATTACGCGCACCCTGACAGCCAATGCGGTTGCTGGAGCAAGCACCATTACCGTCGACCAACCGGTGGTGACCTCTTTGGGACAGCCCTTAAAATCAGGTACCATCAGCCAGATCAATTATGAAAATTATCTGGCGGTCGGTGAAGGCCGTACCGGAGGCAGCAAAGAAAATGAGTTTACTCAAGAACTCAAGCGTATTTTGGATAACCCTGAATACAAGGATGTCTTCAAATATGGCCTGTTCAAGAGTATCTTTATCAGCGCTGCCACCAATGACCAGTTCAACGATTTGATCTCAAGCAAACTTTTCTTGAATTGGGATCGTATCCGCAAACAGGTCGAAGTTCAACAGACCTCGTTTATGGCTTACTATAAGTCTATCTAGAGGCTATGCAGGATAAAAACTGTCCGCACGGGCATTCGGTTCTTGCCGATGCCCGTGTTTGCGTGACCTGCGGTTGGATTTTTGCCTTGCCCCCCGGTACGTACTTGGGCGCCTGGAAAATTCTTGAATCACAACGTCGGCATGACCGCTATTTTTACCGTGTTACAAACGGTTCAGATACAGGTCTGATTGCAGAAACGCTTGAATACTTTCAAGCCAAAACCCGCGAAAAGATCTATCAAACACTCAACCCCATGCTTGCAGAAAGAGGGCAGGCCATTCTCGACTATGGCCATTGGCAAGCAGAAAATTTACAGTTTTTGCATACCCGTTATACTGAAGATCTGTGGCCTATTGTACAAACGCCCTTAAGATCCCAGCTTGACCAAACCGGTATTTTAGCCCCCGAAGATTTAGTGGGACTCTTTCAAAGCCTGCAAAGCCTGGGAATTCAACTGCAGGAAAGAAAACTGCTCAACCCCAGTTTAACTTCTCTCCTCACCGGAAAAGACGCCCAGGGTCAATGGCGTTTTCTCGAATGGGAATACTGTGTTTTTGAATCTCAGGAACTGCTTTACCCACGCTATTTTCTGGGCTACCACAGTGCCCGCAACCGACAGGAAAAAGCTCCCGAAGCCTATCATTTTCATCTGATGCGCTCAGCACTTCGGGCCCTGCTTTTGGAAAGCATCACAGGTTCTTCACCTGTGGAGTGGTACCCTGAGCCCCTATCCATTCAGGCAGTAAAAGTCTTGCTCAGTACAGAATTCAGACGTTGGCTGGAAGATTTTGAAACAGCTCCTGATCCACGCAGAATCAAAAACCTGCCTGCCTGCTACAGTTCAGATCAGGCACGTCAAACCTTACAAAAATCAAGCCAACTCTTTGCAGAGGGCTACGCCCTGTTTCAGGCTGGAAAACTCCAAAACGCGCTCCCCTCTTTTGAACAGGCCTGTCGCCAGCATCTTTTGTTTTCACAAGCCTATCGTTTTCAGGCACTTTGTCTGAGAAGCCAAGACTACCCGACCTTTTTACGCCTGATTGACCAAGCCTTAAGAAGTGAAGAGCGGGCCTGCTTTTACTATGAAAAAGCGCAGGGCCATATTCTCAATCAAAAAATAGAAAAAGCGGCATCAGACCTGCTGCGCGCAATTGCGATTGCTCCCTATTATCCCGAAGCCTGGTACCTCTTGGGTTCCTGCCAGGAAAGAATGTCCCAATTTAACCTGGCAGAAGCGGCCTATAAAAAAGCCTGGCAACAGCGCCACAATCCCCGCTTTAAACAGGCTCTCGCTGAATTGTTTGAAAAGCAAGGCCTGCCCGAACAGGCAAAAAAATATCGGCAGGGAACGTTAAGTTCAGGTACGCGGGCACGCTTTCACACAGAAACCGCTCAAACAGCTGAAACCATTCTTTGCCGCAAAGGTCACCGCAACTCACCAGAACAAGCCTGGTGCCAACGTTGTATGCTCCCTCTCGGTCTTGAGGTCGGAGATCAGATTCAAGGCTATACCATTCTGGAATGTCTGAAACACCGAAACCCAGATCTTGAAAATTTCAATTCCGTCTACCGCGCCCAAACAGAAGAGGGTGTAGAGGTTTTGCTGAAAGAACAGTTCATTCCAGCAGCTAAACGCCAGGATTTTTTGTATAAATATGAATATCTGCTTAAAATACAGCACGATTATATTCAAAACATTCAAGACGTTTTTCTTGTTGAACCCTATGGTTATTTGATTTATCCCTGGCAAAAAGGAGAAACCCTTCAAGATTATCTGGAAAGAAAAGGAGCTGCGCCGGAACAGACTGTTTGGCAAATCCTGATCACCGTCGCCTCTGTCATCATACATTTACAAGCCCTCGATCCCCCCCTGGTGCATGGGGATATCAAACCCGGCAATATTCTCTTGACTGAAACAGGAGATATCAAACTCTTCGACCTGGATTCCTTCCTGGCTATTCCCCCTGATTTTCAACCCTACCAACCGATTGCGACTTTCCCCTATGCCCCTCCCGAACAGGAAAACCAGCATCAGGTCAACCAGACCAGTGATAGCTACGCTTTGGGCATCACGCTGATGGCAGCTTTGACGGGTATTTTTCCTGAAATTTTTCTTTCCTTTGGCCGCAAACGTTTTCTGAAATGGGAAAACTCTATTCCCCATATTTCAGTTCAACTCAAAAATATTATCAACGAGCTAACGTACTGGGATATTCACAAACGCAGTCTTTTAAGTCGGGAAAAATTACGCCCATGGCTTCAAGATTTCAAAAATCTTCAACCCCTGCCCGTGCCTGAAAAATTCAAACGTTTTCAAGCGGCCTTTTGGGCTGTGCATCGCGCAAAAACAGAACAATTGGATGAAAAAATTCGGGCATTGCTGCAAATTGAAACCAGCCGTATTACCTTACATTTTTGTGCTTCTCGCCTGTATCAGGAAAACAAACTCACGGAAGCACTCCAACTCCTGCGCAATATTCAAAGCTTTGGAACAGTCCATGAAAACAGTCTCTGGTTATTGGGGGAGCTCTATCTCAATCTGGGTTATTTCAAATCAGCCGTTGAAGTGCTGAACCAGTCTTTGGACAGTTGCAAAGATAAATTCTGGCCTTATATTCTGCTGGCCCGCAGCTATATCGGACTCAAGCAGGATCGTCTGACTCTGGTGGCCTATGAACAGGCCCAAAGACGGAATGCGTCCTCAGGTTTTGTGCTGGAATATATCAGCGTGCTGTTTGAAAAAATGTATTTTCAAGAAGCCTTGGACAAAGCACAAAAACACCTCTTGCTGACGGATCTTCCCCATGAGCGCGCTTTTTTACACGGAATTTCAGGTAAATGTTTGAGTTCTCTCAACCTGAATGAAGAAGCACTCAAAGAATTACAGGAATCCTTACGCTGGCAAGCAGAACAGCCTGCCATTCTGTTTGAAGCCGGAAAGATCTGTCTGCGCCTCAGCCAGCCAGAACAGGCACGTTTTTATCTCAAGGGTTGCCTGGAGCAAACACCAACACACCATGGCGCACGTTTTTATCTGGCACGCGCAGAAATTGAGAGTAAAAATTTTGAAACCGGGCTTGAGATTTTAAACAGCCTGAAGCCTCAAACACATGAAGATCGGGTAGATCTGCGCTTTCAAAAAGCACGGGTCTTGACCTTGATGCAACGCTTTGACGAAGCAGAAGCGTGTTATCAGGAGTTAAAAGAGCTTGCGCCCTGTGAAGCGGTCAGTGTCAATTTTGGAAATCTCTGCCTGATTCTGCACAAATATGAAAAAGCCCAAGCCCTCTTTCAAGAGGCCCTGGGCTTTAATCCCGATTCATTTCAAGCACTGCACGGCTTAAAACTCTTGAATTCGCTCCCTGTTTCAGGAAACTGAATTCGCGCGCAGATTGCTCGCTTCAGGATCAACCGTATGTGAAACACCTGAATTGCGCAAATTGCCCCCTGTTTTGGGCCAAGGCGCACTGGCGGGAACATTGGGTGTCGAAACCTTTAAAGCGTGCATCAAGACAAACTGACGATCGCCCCCATCCACAGTCGAGACATAAAGCAAGCCATTGCGCAGATTCAAACCGTTCCAGAGTGTTCCACCAGGAGAGGTTTCCCATTCCAATTGGCCTTGTGTACCCTTATCGCGAATAGCATAGAGTTTGGCATTACTCAAACCTGTATACAGCAATCGGCTGCCATCAAGCTCAGCACCAACCAAAAGCCCTGCATACACCTTATTCTCTGTTGAGGTGGTCACACGGAAAGGACTGGTCCATTTGGCGGTCCCGTCTTCCCAATAGGCGTAAATAAAAGCATTTTGAGCTGATGGAGTGGTTTGATCCTTGTTGGAGATCAGATAAATCACATCTTTGTTATTTTGGCGATCCACAATCGGGGCATGGGAAAAAGGCACATTTCCAAAATTCACATCCGTTGTCCATTTGACGCTTCCATCAGGGTTAAAAGCTTTGAGACGGCTGTTCGAGGTGCTGGTAGATAAAACGTAAACCGTTCCATCTGTACCAATCACAGGGGATACCCTTGCGCCGGAACCCAGGCTGACTGTTTGCACCAAACTGCCGTCACTGCGATTTAAAATAATCAGATCACTGGCTGTGCTGCTATTGGTAACAAAATAAAGTTTACTGCCATCTTTAGAAACAGCGCCGCCACTGACGGTAATACTGTTATTTGCAAGATTATAGAACCAGACTTGGGAACCCGTTGTGCCGTCGGCTGCTGTTCCAGCACCACCTGCCCGGGCCTGTTTCAAAGCATAAATCCCACTGTGGGTACTGTCTGCATTGATATAGGTGTACACAAAGTCTTCATCATCACATTTGCAACTTGGATTGACTCCCTGATCACGCCAGAGCAAGAGCGGAGCATGCACTTTATCGGAAGAACCATAGTTATTGATCGAAAAAGGAAAGGTATAGGACCAAATCTCGGTGGCATTGCTTTGATCCAAGGCATGCACCCGACCAGTATTGCTGCTTCCCACCTGTTCAATATCCAAATAAAACAGAGAGGCTTTTTCGGAATTGCCCGTGGGGTTGGTAGCCCCCAAAACAATTTCAGGACTCATAATTTGATGCCCCGTGACAGGGTTAAAATTAGCCGTGAAGTTTTTCAAGCCCGAAGCCGCATCAAGGGTTGTGCTGGCAGACAGACCATAGACTTTTTCACTGGCGGTATTGCCGTCTAAAGCATCATTGAAAAAAGCCCAGCCATTATTGGCGTTCAGAGCGACTGCCTGATCAGCCCCATAGGTACCAGAGGTCATCACATAACGCGCAAAGGCAAAGGGAGTAAGCTGGTAATTCGTGGGGGTCAGACCTGAACCTGTGGTATTGTTAACAGCCGCTATCGTGCCTTTGTTGATCTCAAGTGCCAAAGCCCGTGGTGAAAGTGCCTGCGGCGTCGCAGGGTTCAAAGACGTCAAACGGGTAAAGCTTAAAACATTATTGGTGACCGTGGCGCCTGTTAAGCCATTCACAAAGGATTGATAGGCATTCAAATCAAGTGCTGTATTGAGTATTGTTGAACTCATTTTGTGCAGTTCTTCAACAATGGCGCCAGTCAAATGGGTTTGCATACTCACCGAAACAGCCCCTGTCAAAGGCACATGGAAGGCATTTTTTAGCTCCAGAATTGGAGGGGAGGTTTTATTGCTATAGAACCCCACCGTGACCACCCAATTATTGCCATCGGGAATCTGGGCACCTAAAGAAAAAGGTGTGGCAGCATTCACAACCTGAACAAACCCCTGAGCATCTGCACGGGAGTCATAAACAGTCTGAGCGCCATTCACAGCTGTCAGCTTAATATAATTGGCTTGGGCGGTTTGCTTCACAGCAAAGCCAGCCTGCGAAGGATCCACCTGGAAACGCACAAAACGCGTTTGGGCAGATTTGGACAAAGTCTGACTGCCGGAAGAAACTTGAGGATCTAAGCTTAAAGCAGGTTGAATCACTGACTTTTCGGAACAAGCAGAAAGCATTCCCAAAGAAATACTTAAAAGCAAGGGTACTGTCAACTTATGAAACTTCATTCTCGCCTCCCTATTGGCTTCACATGGGCAGGCTCCCGCACGAACAGAACAAAAAATCTACCTTCCCGTATCACTCTTATAGACCTTCTCTCTGCTATGAATGTTCCAATTAATCGTAAATTAATCCTGATTAACAAGGGCTTAAAACTAAATAACAAAGAGAAGCGGTACAGCGCTCAAATTGCTTATTCTCAGATGTTTTTCCAGGGATCTGATTTACATTTTCGGAAAGAGACTGGTATACTTGTTTTCACCTGAGCCGAGGTGGCGGAATTGGCAGACGCACTAGTTTCAGGTACTAGCGCTCGCAAGGGCGTAAGGGTTCGACTCCCTTCCTCGGCACTTTAACTTCACCCATGTCAAACACATCCTCAGAGACAGCCTCTTTATCCTCAGCCCTTCAATGGCTTTGGCCTTTTTGGAAACCCCTCAGCCCACGTCTGCTTTTTCTGATTTTCACCACTCCCCTGGTGGTACTCTTTGATGCCTGGGTTCCCATGTTGGTACGTCAGATTATCGACGAACTGCAAAAAAATTCACTTCAGGAAGCCTGGCTGCTTGAAAAATCCTTATGGATTCTAGGCCTGGGCCTGGCGCATTTCATTCTCTACGTGGCCGTGCAAAGTACCCGTGGCATGACCAATTTTCGTTTTGAACACGATTTTCGCATGCGTCTGGCGCGTAAAATTGTCACACAAGGCCAATCCTTCTTTTACCATTTTCGCACAGGCGATGTTTCTACCCGTTTGATTGACGATATCAGCGAGAATAAACTGGGTTGGTTTGCCTGCAGTGGTATATTCAGACTCTACGAAGCTCTGTTGATGATTGTGGGCTGTGTCTGGTTTATGTCGCAGTTGCATCTCGGGCTGACCTTGCTGACGACTGTGCCGCTGGGTTTTGTCAGCATTTTCTATATTCATTCTTCACGCCGTACCCAAGCTTTTTCACGCCACAGCCAGAAAGCCATTTCTGCCCTTAACAGTTTTCTCACCAGCACCCTTGAAGGGATTCGGGTCGTAAAAGCCTATGACCAAGGTGAACGGCAGATTGCAAGCTTTTCTGAGGTTGTCAAACAACAGATGCAGAAAGAAATTGCCCTGGTCAAGGTCTCTTCTCTGCTCCAGCTGAGCTACAGCCGTTTTTCTGAATTGGGCCTCTTGATTATGATTGGTATTGGGGGTTGGCTGGTGATTCACAAAGCCATGAGCCTGGGCTCTCTGATTGCCTTCAACTCCTATATTTTTATGTTGATCTGGCCCATGGTAGACCTGGGACAATTTTTTATCAAAGGACGTACGGCAGGCGTTTCAGTCGAAAGAGTGCGTGAAATGGAAGCCTTTCCCCCTGATATTCTGCCGCAGGCCGACGCCCTGCCCTTTCCCACCGGCAAATTTGCATTAAGCTTTGAAAATATTGATTATCAGTTTGCGACAGGCCAAGGGCTTGCAAAGATTTCTTTGGCGACCCATTCCGGCGAAACCCTGGCCCTGGCAGGCCCTGTGGGCAGCGGAAAAACTCTTTTGCTCAATCTTATTCCCCGCATTATTCAGCCTCAAACAGGCAAACTATTGCTGAATGGACAAGAACTCTCTCGCTACGATTTGCAGGAACTGCGCCAGAAAGTAGGCTATGTCAGCCAAATTCCCAGTCTTTTTTCTGAAACCATTGCCAACAATATCCGCTTTGGCCGTGAAATCTCCCCTCAGAAACTGCAAGCAGCCATTCAAGTCGCGCAATTGGAACAGGATCTCGCACTTTTTCCAGAGGGGCTTGAAACCCGTGTGGGACAACACGGTGTGCGTCTTTCAGGCGGGCAAAAACAACGCATCGCAATTGCCCGAGCCTTGGCGGGCAGCCCCCGAATTCTGATTCTCGATGATTGTACCTCTGCTCTGGACGCCGAAACAGAATCGCGGCTCTGGCAATCTCTTTACCGCCTGATGCCCGATTTGATGGTCTTGCTGGTTACCCACCGGGTCAGCACACTGCAGCGAGCCGATCGCGTGGTTTTACTCTCTCAGGGCAAAATACGCGCCCAAGGCAGCCATTTAAACCTCTTGGCGAGCGATAAGCTCTACCAGGAAATTTATGGCCAGCCGGATGTATTTATCGATGAAGCTTAAAACGAGGTACTTAAAAGGGTTTCGCGTGTCTGCAAACCCTTTGTGCCTGCCTGGGCCTCAAAGAACCAAAGCCCCGAACGCAAAGGCACCTGCTGACCACTCAGACCAGCCTGATAAACCTCCCAGATATTCCAATGCAGATTGCGCGCAAAACCGGCATGGCCAGGCAATGGGGTCATGAGTAAAGCCTGACTGAGTTCAAGGCTTTCTTTTAAGGCCTGTCTGGGCAAGCGCGGATCAGACTGAGCCAGTGAGACCAAAAGATCTTCGCTTTCAGCATAAAACTGCGCTAATTTCTCACTTTTTAATAAATACACCAGCGTAAAATAATCAGGCGACATCCAAACCCAGGGCCCTTGAGGAGATTCTTGTCCCTGACAGAACTCTCTCTTGCCTGCTAAAATTTCCTCAGCCTGGGCCTTGAGAAACTGATTCAGCGAAGCAAAAAACGGCGTTTCTGAGAAGCTCTGAAGCTCACAAAAGGCCTGCAAAATCGTCTGATAAGAAGCCAATCCCGCTTGGTGCATCAACATGATCGGCATTTGCAAAGCCTTGCTGAAATAAAGAATTTGGGTCATCCAGGCAAAAACCCGCATCTGAAGCCAATCTGCGTCTGAAAAACTCCGTGTAGCCACGATCATTTCCTGCCATTCCTGAAGCCCTTCAACAGGAGGCTGAACCCGACTCAGCGGCGTACGATAGGGCAATCTGACAGAAACAATCTGATGCTGTTCGCGATAAGCGGGTGCAGCCAACTCAGCATTGGGCAGGATAAACACATTATAAAAGCGCATCTCACGGTGCTGACCACTGGCAATCATGCGCCCCACGCCCTCGCGAAAAGAAGCAAGGGTTTCGCCTGGCAACCCCACCAAGACATCGGTATAGGTGGGCATTCCCGCCTGATGAAAACGGGTTTGAAGCTCCTGATACGCTTTCAGGGAAATATTCTCCCTGAGAATCGCACTGAGTGCGGGCTCCGAAACCGTTTGTAGAGAAAGCGTAGTGCCCGCATGCAAACCCGCCTCAAACAGTACGCTTTGCGTTTCAAAGACGCGATCCGGCGCATTCTTCGCAGTTTGTGTATAAAACAAATGAGGGTAACCTGTTTTCTTGCGCAACTCTGCCATTGCTTCTGCGATTTGAAGATCTCGGGGAAAAATACCAAAATTGGCATCGGCACAAAAAATAACCTCTATTTTTTGGCGGGCAAACCACTCCAGTTCAGCCTGCAAGCGCTCCAGCGCAAAAGAAAGCACCTTGCTTTTGGTGGCAGACCCCCAATCACAAAAAGCACAGGAAAAAGGGCAGCCCCGGTTGGTTTCCCAAACGGTCACCCAACGGTAATCGGGGTATTGATAAAACAAGGGCTCAAAAACCCCCTTGAGAAAGGGCGAGACCATCCGATCCAAATTTCGGCTGCGGGAGCGCAGCTCTGTTTGGATCAAGTGCTTGTCGAATCGGTAACTGAGGCCTTGAATTTGTGTGTGTTCAAGAGCTGGATAGTTTTCCAAAATCTGCAGAAAGGTTTCTTCCCCCTCTCCATGCACACAGAGATCGACCCACGGGTTTTGCTGTAAAAAAAGATCCGGCTGATCGGGCACATGGGGGCCTCCCACGACCACCAGCACCTCGGGTTTTGCCAATTTCAAAGCGCGCGCCAGGGCCAGTGAATATTCTGCATTCCAAACATAGAGACTGAAGCCCACAATATCTGCCAGAGACAGTTCACGTACCCTTTGTGCCAAAGGGCCCCGCTCAAAAATCGGCAAGGTGAATAAATAGCGACCAGGATCTGAAGCATGGGTCTGCGCATAGGCTTGCAGCAAACCGATCGCATAGGGAAGATTCACAAACTGCAGCATATCTTCGGTGATTTGCACCAAACTGACTACAACCGGCTTTTTCAAGCGCAAGACCTCTGATTTCAGCTTATTGCGGTTTAGGAGCCCGGAAGGCGTAAAGTTTTTTATCATTGCAGCCAATATAGACAGTGCCCTCTGGACTGACCCAAGGGCTGGAATAAATACTATCGGGCAGCGCATAGCGCCAAAGTTCTTGGCCTTGCGCATTCAGCGCATAAACCGTGGCATCCGTACTGCCAAAATAAAGATGGCCCTGCTTGTCCAAAGCCAAACTGGATTCTAAAGCATCCAGGGCTTCAAAACGCCAGAGTTCTTTGCCTTGTGGATTCAGCGCATACAACTTGCGATCCGCACTGGGCACGTAAATCGTCCCGTCGGGGGCGGTGACAGGACTGCCGATCAGTTCATTCTCAGTGGTAAAGGTCCACTGTTTCTGCCCAAAGGCATTCAGCGCATAGAGCTGATTGTCCATGCTGCCTACATAAATCATGCCATTGGGCCCCAAAGCCGGACTCGACCAGATTGCGTCTCCGGCATAAAAGACCCAACGTTTGGTACCATCGGTATTCAAGGCATGAAGAGAACCATCTGCCGCTGTAAAATAGACATGGCCACTCGCATCAAGAGCAGCGGTTCCCAAAATTTCTTCATCTGCGTAATAATTCCATTTTTCAGTGCCATCGGATGCAATCGCATGAAAAGCCCCCGTCACCGTGCCCACATAGATCGTGCCGTCAGTCCCCAGAGCAGGGCTGGCCTTGATCGCACCATCGGTCGCAAACTTCCAGCGCAAACGGCCATTGCTGTCTAAGGCAAAGAGAAAACCTTCACGGCTGCTGAAATAAACCAAACCATTGGGCCCCACCAGAGGCCGACCGGCCAAAGCTGTGAAGGTCGGATATTTCCAACGCAAACTGCCATCCGGTTTCAGGGCATAAAGTGTAGAGTCATTGCTGCCGACATAGACCACACCCTGGGCATCACCTGTCGGACTGGCGTAAATCGCACCGCCCGTTTCAAAAGACCAAACCAAAACCCCTTCTCCAGGAGTCTGCGCAATCGGCTCGGAACTGGGCTCAGCTTGAGGTGTTTCAGAGGCAGAGGGGGGTTCGGGCGAAGCATCAGGTTCTGGCGAAGCTTCGGGTTTCGCGGAAGGAAAGACAGCAGGCACCGAAGGCAAAGGCAAAGGGGTGGGCACAGCGATTGCAGCAGCCGAGGGCCGTGCAGCAGGCAGAACAGAAGGCTTGGCCGAGGGAGCAAGAGAGCCTGTAGGGGTGCAAGCCAACAGCAAGAAAAGGCCCAGCAGAACAAGGGGAAAGGCATGCATGGAAATTTACCTGTATGAAGTTCAATGGCTTGATTCTAGCATATCCCCCCAGCAGGAAGGAGGTTATTTTCACCAGCCACTGATCAAAGCAGGTAAGATACTAAAATGGAGTCTTTACAAGAAAAAACGCATGCTTTTAATTTACACATAATCCCCTGGCCCCGACACGGGGTTCTAACCTCTCTCGGTTTTTTTCTCAGCATTCAAATTCTGGGGTTGCTCTTACGCTGGCAGTTTATTCAAGGGATTCCGGGCTTCAATTTTAAATTTTTTCTGCATGCCCATTCCCATGTGGCGTTATTGGGATGGGTACATGCCCTGCTGATGCTGGCTTTGATGCGCGCCTTTGTGCCCCACTGGCAAGCTCAGGAAAAGTCCTGGAAGCGATTGTTTTGGGGTGCTCAGCTCTGTGTTCTGGGCATGCTCTTGAGTTTTCCTTTTCAAGGCTATGCCGCCGTTTCGATTGGTTTTTCAACGCTCTTTCTGTTTGTCTCCTACGCCCAAGCTGCCCGTCTAATCCGACAGACCCGCACAGAACGCTCTTTGGCACGTTGGATGCTGGTGGCCAGCCTTTGGCTGATGGTTCTTTCTTCTCTCGGCCCCTGGAGCTTGGGGCCGATTATGGCCCTGAAACTGAATCAAAGCCCGATCTATTTCCTCGCCATCTATTTCTATCTGCATTTTCAGTACAATGGCTGGTTCGTTTTTGCCCTGGCGGCTCTGTTTTTAAAATATCTGGAACTCAGGGGGCAAGACACGTCAAATCAGCTGCCCCGCCTTGCTTTTTTCACCCTTTTTCTCAGCGTTATCCCCGCCTATGGGCTTTCAGCACTTTGGGCCCACCCACCGGCTTGGGTCTGGGGTTTATCCGGGCTCTCGGCCCTGCTGCAATGTTTCTCACTGGTGCTTTTGTGGCGGTGGGGGTTGCGCAGCCAAGATCTCTGGAAAAGTCTGGATTTCTGGCCCCGTTATCTGCTAACGCTGACCTGGTTTTGTTTTAATCTTAAATTGCTGCTTCAGGCCCTGACAGCCCTGCCCTATTTCGCGGATCTGGTTTACCACCAGCGTGCTTTGGTGATTTTTTATCTTCACCTGGTGCTCTTGGGCTGTGTCAGCGCCGGTTTGCTGGCCTGGCTCTTACAGGAAAAGGGGCTTCAGACCCACCCCAGTGTCAGCACCGGCATTCTGCTGTATCTGGCAGGTTTTGGCAGCAGTGAAATTTTAATTCTGCTTCAAGGCATGGGCGGCTGGTTACTGCCTCCCTTACCCCTGCTGCCTGTGCTGATTTTTGCTTTCAGCCTGCTGATCCCAGTGGGCTGGGGCCTGATTTTTCTGGGGCAATTCCTGAAACCTGCTGGCGATAGGCCCTGACACGGGGATCCATCACCCCTTTCCAGAGAGGGGGAATCAAAGCCAATAAAAGCATGCCTGCATAACCTGCCGGCAATTGGGGGCTTTCTTCAAACTGGCGCAGAACAGGATAACGCCGGGACTGATGGGCATGGTGATCGGAATGGCGCTGCAACATAAACAAAAGGCAATTGGTCAATAAAAAATTGGCATTCCAGGAGTGTCGGATATTGACCCCTTCATAAACACCCTCCCGTATCTGCTGACGCTCCAAACCATAGTGCTCCACATAATTAACAGCCTCAAGCAGACTGAACGCAACAAGGCTCTGACCCAGATAAAAAAACAGAGCAGTCCAGCCCCAGAGCAGTGTCAGCCCCAGGCCCAAACCGCCTGAGTAAACAAAATACTGCAACATGCGGTTCTTGACGCTCCAAACCGACTGTTCGCGTTTCTTTAAGCGCTGCCCTTCAATTCCCCAGGCACTTTTCCAGGAGCCCAAAACTGAACGGAAATAAAAACGATAGACGGTTTCTCCCAAACGGGCGCTGGCAGGATCTTCTGGAGTAGCGACTCGGCGGTGATGCCCATAGAGATGTTCGATATAAAAATGCAGGTAGCAGACAGGCAAAAGCAAAGCCTGACCTAAAAAACGCTCCCAACGATTGACCTTGTGAATCAGTTCATGGGCCAGGGTAATGCCCAAGCCACCGGTACAAATACCCACAGACAGCGTAAAGCCGATCTGTTCCCAAAGTGGCCAGTCACGGTGGCTCAGTAACCAGGCTCCCCCAAGAATCAGAGCATATTGGATCGGAACCTGTAGCCAGGTCATCAGCCGGAAACTGAGGCTATTAAGCAGGGCTTCGCTCTCTTCCGGGCTGGGATTGTGCAGATAATGGCCCAAAATCAAATCCAAAACAGGAATCAGACCAAAGACAAACAAGGGAACGGCAAACTGAGCCACGCCTCCCTGTTGGGCTCCCCACACCACCAGCAAGGGAATAATATAACCCACCCCAAAAGATAATGGCGCAAGCGATCGGTTCGATTTTAAGGATATTTGCATAGACACCCCCCATTGCTTTCTCCAATTATCGCCTTGAAAGCCTAAAAAATTGCTTTTAACTCAAGCATTTAATCTGCGCTAAAATAGAAACCAAATACCCTCTCGCAAAGAAAACAAGATGGCACCCGTGATCGAAACCCACCAATTGTGCAAACGCTACGGAAAACTTCAGGCCGTAGACAAGGTTTCCATGTCTGTTGAAAAAGGAGAAATTTACGGCTTCCTGGGTTTAAATGGGGCAGGCAAAACCACCTTGATTCGCATTCTTTTGGGCCTGATTCGCCCCACTTCAGGCTCCGCATTCTTGAAAGGTCTCCCGGTGAAAGCCAGTCAAAATGAGCTGTGGCAAAAAATCGGCTATCTGGTTGAGACGCCTGCCGCCTATCCTGAACTGAGTGTCAGGGATAATCTCGAAATCAGCCGACGGTTGAGAGGAATCTCCGATGCACACGCCGTAGAGGCCGTGATCGCCCAGTTGAACCTGACCCCCTATCGGAATCAACTGGCCCGACACCTTTCCCTGGGCAATGCCCAACGCCTGGGAATTGCCAAGGCCCTGATTCACCAACCTGAAATTCTGATTCTGGATGAACCCAGCAATGGACTGGATCCTGCCGGAATGGTTGAAATTCGCCAGCTCTTACATCAACTGGCTTACGAGCAAGGAGTCACTGTCTTGATTTCAAGTCATCTCTTGGGCGAGATTGCCAAGTTTGCAACCCGCATCGGCATGATTCACCAGGGACAGCTGCTACAGGAATTCAATCTCCACACGGGAACACCTTTTCAGACACGTAAACTGGTTATTCGTGTCAGAGAGCCCGAAAGAGCCCGTGCCCTTCTTGCCAGCAAAGGATTTTCAGCACTCCTGAACCCAACGGGAGAGCTGGAAATCAGTGACCCCCTCGCTCTTGAACAGGCCGAAATGCTCAATAGCTGGCTGGTTCAAGCAGATTGCCCCCCTTCACGGCTGAATCTGGAAGAAGAAGATCTGGAAGCCTATTTTTTGCGTATGATTCAACGCTGGAGCACAGCATGAACATACTTTACGCAGCCCTGTGGACAGAGGGCTTAAAAATCCGCAAAGCCAAAATTTTTATGCTCAGCCTGCTGGCCTTCGCCTTGATCGCGCTGATGCTCGCGCTACTGGTTCTGATCGCTCGTTATCCAGAAATTGCAGGACGCTCTTCGACCCTGGAAGCCAAAGCTTCGCTCTTGGGAAAAGCCGATTGGCCCTCTTTCTTGAGCCTCTTGATTCAAATCATTCTTTCCCTGGGCACGCTCGGATTTGGCATTATCACCAGCTGGGTTTTTGGACGCGAAATTTCTGATCGCACCCTGAAAGATCTTCTCGCCCTGCCAACGCCCCGCGCGACAATCGTGCTGGCAAAATTACTTGCTTGCGCTTTTTGGGGGAGCCTATTGGCCCTGACCCTGTGGGGGGTCGCCCTGCTGGCGGGTCTCGCCTTTCAAATCCCCGGCTGGTCTACAGCAAGGCCCCTTGAAACGGGGCAGATCTATGCAAAGGCCAGCCTGCTCACGCTTCTGCTCTGCACGCCCGTGGCTTGGTTCGCCAGTTTTGGCAGGGGCTATCTGCTCGCCATCAGCTATGTGATTCTGACCCTGGTCATGACCCAATTGATAGCGGTCGGCGCCCCCGGCCTGATGCCTTATTTTCCCTGGGCTTTTCCAGCGCTTGTGAGTGGGGTTGCAGGCAGTGCCATACCGCCTGCCAACCTCTGGAGTGTTCTGATCTTTGTTGGCACCGTGCTGGGGGGAGGGCTCGGAACCGCTGGCTGGTGGCAATGGACAGATCAAAACTGAAGCAGCCAGCAAAAAACCTGGCAACAGATGCTGCCAGGCCTTTATAAATAGAAAGACTAGGGTTGAATACGGTAAATCGTGCGGGGGAAAGGACTGGTTTCACGCACATGCTCAACGCCTGAGATCCAGGCAGTCAGGCGTTCAATGCCCAAGCCAAAGCCGCCATGCGGCACAGAACCATATTTGCGCAAATCAAGGTACCAGCTAAAGGCATCCATCGGCAAATCATGTTCCTGAATACGCTGAACCAGCAGATCGTAATCATCAATGCGCTGGCCGCCGCCAATAATTTCACCATAGCCATCAGGCGCGATTAAATCTGCTCCCAAAGCCACTTCAGGCCGCTCGGGATCGGGTTTCATATAAAAGGCTTTGATCGCACTCGGAAAGCGGTGAACAAATACGGGCTTTTCAAAATGGTCGCCCAGAATCGTCTCATCGGGAGCGCCCAAATCATCACCCCATTGAATTTCAGAACCCTTTTCCTGCAACAGTTTCACGGCATCGTCATAGGAGATTTTGGGAAAAGGGGCGGTAATACTTTCAAGTTTTGAAAGATCGCGCTCCAGAATTTTCAGTTCCTGACCTCGCTTCTGCAAAACACGTTGCACCACATAGGCCACGTATTCTTCCTGCATGGCCAAATTCTCTTCAAAGGTCAGATAAGCCACTTCAGGCTCAATCATCCAGAATTCAGTCAAATGCTTACGGGTTTTGGATTTTTCAGCCCGAAAAGCTGGCCCCAGACAATAGACCTTGCCCAAAGCCAAGGCAGCGGCTTCCATATACAATTGTCCGGTTTGCGAAAGATAGGCCTTATCCTCAAAATAATCAATTTCAAAGAGATTGGTTGTCCCTTCACAGGCATTGGCCGTAATGATTGGCGCATCCACACTGGTAAAGCCACGCTCATCAAAGAAATCACGACTGGCAGACAAAACTTCAGCACGAATCCGCATGACAGCCATTTGAGACGGTGTACGCAGCCAGAGATGGCGATGTTCCAAAAGAAAATCAGGGCCATGTTCTTTCAGACTGATCGGGTATTCACCTTCTACCTTGCTGACGATTTCAATGCCTTGAATGCCCATTTCATAACCACAATAGGGGGCACGGTCATCCTGGCGAACAGAACCCGTAATGATCAGAGAAGATTCCTGGGTCGCAGTTTTTGCGGCTTCCCAAACAGCTTCATCTAACTCTTTTTTAAAGGCAACACACTGAATAAAACCAGTGCCATCACGTAGAATCAAAAAGACGAGTTTACCGCTCTCGCGTTTATTATAGAGCCAACCCCGCAGGGTGACCGTCTGGTCAGGGTATTTATGAATTTGGTCGATCGTGGTGACCGTCATGGTATGCTCCTCAGAATTTCAAATTTAAGCACAGATCATCATACCGTGAAAGCCGGTATTCAGGCCATCTTATCAATCAAGAACCCAATGCTTGCCCATAAAAAAAAGACCCCTTTCCAGGCAGAAAGGGGTCTCGAAAAGAAAGCTTTTAAAGCGTGAATGCCGAATAGACGACTTCTTGCAGGCCTTTTTCCATTTCTTCAGGCGAAACCTTGGAGCGGATACACTCATGTAAATGCTGAGCGACATAGGCTTCACCAAATTTTTTCAGGGCATTATTGGCCGCTTTCAGCAAACGTAAAGTTTTCAGACAATCCTTATCATCACCAGAAGCCAGGGTTTTTTTAATCGCTTCAATTTGCCCTTGGGCGCGATTTAGGCGATGAATCAGTTCAATATTGGGGTTATCCATATTCAGCACGGCCAGCCTTTCTCTCAAGGAATAACTTTAATTAAAGCATACGATACAGGGTATCACAATTGTTTTAAAAATTATTGTTTTAAAAATAGCTGCAGTAATATTCTAAAAAAGAATTGATCTTACATACCATACGGGGTATAATATAATCAAATCCAAAAACACAAACACTTAATTTTCTGTGTTTTATAACTTCTCAAGAAAAGGAATATCAGCGTGGAACTCATACAAATCTTTGGCTATGTAGCCGCCGTTTTCATGGGCGGCGTGCTCGGTCTGATTGGCGGAGGCGGCTCAATTTTAACCGTCCCGATTTTGGTCTATCTCTTCAAAACGCCCCCCGTTCTAGCGACCGCCTATTCACTCTTTATTGTCGGTTTAACCAGTATTTTTGGCATGGCAGGGTATATCAAAGCCCGCCTCGTCAATTTTAAAGTCGGAATTATCTTCTCCATTCCCGCCATGATTGGGGTTTTCAGTTCCCGTAAATTTATCGTACCCGCCATCCCCAAACATCTCTTTCATTTGGGTTCAGTGGACATTACCAAGGATATGGCCATTATGGGCCTCTTCGCCATCATGATGGTACTGGCCTCTTTCTCCATGATCAAATCCAAAAAAGAAAAAGAAGATACGGGTCATGGCGAAGTTTCAGAGCTGAAGAAAATCGTGATGGTTTCTGCCGAAGGCCTGATCGTCGGGATTCTCACTGGTCTGGTCGGCGCAGGCGGCGGTTTTCTGGTCATTCCAGTCCTGGTGATCTTCGCTGGGCTGGATATGAAAGAAGCAGTCGCCACCTCTCTGCTCGTGATCAGTATTAAATCTTTGTTCGGTTTCATGGGAGACCTGGGCGGAGATCGTCAGCTCGATTGGATGTTCCTGGGAGGCTTCTCAGTCTTTACCATAGTAGGTGCCTTGCTGGGAACCTGGGTTTCAAAATTTGTCTCCAGTGAGAAACTCAAACCTGCCTTTGGTTGGTTTGTACTGGTGATGGGTATTTTCGTTCTGCTCAATACCGGCATAAGCGGCGGCCATTAAATCACAAGGCCGAGTAGGGGCGGAAAAAATTAATTTTTCCGCCTCATAGTTCTGTAAAATGATTCCAACTGCAATGCGTCTTAAATTAAATACATGAGGAGTAAGTGAAGATGATATTCAGACAAATGTTTGATGCTGAAAGCTGGACCTATACTTATCTGATTGCCGATGAAGAGACCCGCGAAGCGGCCTTGATCGACAGCGTGCATGAAAAATCAGAACGCGATGCCAAGGTTCTGCAGGAATTGGGACTCAAACTCAAATACCTGCTGGAAACCCATGTGCACGCCGACCATATCACAGGAGTCACCGATCTCAAGCAGACCTTTCCAGGTGCACAATCTGTGGTTTCACAGTATGGCGGCGCTCCCTGTGCGGATATTCAAGCGGATGATGGCTATGTTTTACAGCTCGGAAAGTCTGAAATTAAGGTCATTTCAACCCCCGGACATACTGATGGCTGTGTTTCCTACCTGGTGGATGGAAAAGTGTTTACCGGAGACACCCTTCTGATCCGGGGCTGCGGACGCACCGACTTTCAACAGGGCGATGCGGGCAAACTCTATGATTCCGTTACTCAAAAACTCTTCAGTCTGCCCGATGAAACCCTGGTCTATCCTGCCCACAATTATATTGGTCTGGAAGTAAGCAGTATCGGCGAAGAAAAACGCCTGAACCCCCGTTTGGCCAAGAAAAGCCGCGAAGAGTTCATTGAAATTATGAACAATCTTAAACTTCCCCAGCCTGCTAAAATTATGGAATCGGTTCCCGCCAATCTGAAATGCGGCAATCTGGCTGCATTGAATACTTAGCGCTCACCCAGTTACAGAAATAAACAGGAGTATCACTGCAATGTCTTTTCATCAAATGTTTCTCAAGGATATTTACGAACTCTATCAGGAAAAAAAGTCTGATTATGAGTGGATCGACGTACGCCGCCCCGATGAATGGGAAATCGGAACCATTCCCGGTGTACAACGCATTGTGCTGGATGATTTGCCCGATCATTTCGACAAAATGGACAAATCCCGCACATATATCATGATCTGCCGCAGCGGTGGACGCAGTGGCAGAGCCTGTCATCACATGGCAGAGAACGGTTTTAAAAATCTGATCAATTTTGAAGGGGGCATGCTCAGTTGGTATGCCGCCGGCCATGAGCTTGAAAAATAGTTTTTGAGTATTTAACTCAAAGTAAAAAGGGGGCGGTAATTACCGCCCCTTTAGGTTTTTCCCCTTTTCTCAAAGCTTGGATATACTGAATTTAGAGCAAGTCAAAAGGCTTGCGTTGGGTCTTAAAATATACTATACTGGGTATAGTAAAAACAGGAGTTTAAACTGCAATGGTGATTGAAAACTTTACACCCGTTTCGGCCCTGATTGGGGGAGGACTTGTGGGCAGCGCAGCTGCGTTGCTAATGTTGTTTAATGGCAAAATTGCAGGGATCAGTGGGATAACCAAAGGAATCTTAGCAGAATGCCCCACTCCCCAAGAGCGCTTCTGGCGTATTGCCTTTGTCCTGGGACTGATTGTCGGCGGTTTTGCCATGGTACAGTTTCTACCTGCCGCCACCGCAAAAGTACTCAGCTTGAATCCGATTCAACTGGCCATTGGGGGGCTCCTGGTCGGGGTCGGTACCGCCATGGGCAATGGCTGCACAAGCGGTCACGGTGTCTGCGGTCTGGCACGACGTTCTCCCCGTTCACTGGCCTCGGTGACAACCTTTATGGGAATCGGATTTGTCACGATGTTTTTATTGACACATGTATTCGGAGTGGGGAGATTCTAAACATGAAAATCTATTTAAGCGCCTTTGTTTCAGGCTTGGTTCTGGCAATTGGCCTGGGCATCTCAGGCATGATGAATCCACAAAAAGTCCAGGGATTCCTGGATCTGGCAGGCCGCTGGGACCCCAGTCTGGCGTTGGTCATGGGCGGCGCTTTGGCCGTGACCTTTGTGACCTACCCCCTGATTTTTAAGCGCAAACATCCCATTCTCAGCGAAAGTTTTTCACTGCCCAGCGGCAATAAAATAGATTTTAAGTTGATTGCTGGCGCCGCTCTCTTTGGATCGGGTTGGGCGATTGCAGGCCTGTGTCCTGGCCCTGCCCTGGCCAATCTGGGCAGTTTCAACCCCGCAGTCTTGGCCTTTGTGGTCACCATGCTGATCGGTTTTGTGCTCTATCAGCGCATTTCACTCTTTGAAATCAAACACGAAAAAATCTCAGAAGTAGAAAAGAAACACAAAACCGAAGAACTCTGCCAGGAGGAATGCCTGGTCGAGTAATACGATCCGATCAGAACCCCAAAAGCCCAGCACAGATGGGTCGTCTGTGTTGGGCTTTTGCCATGAAAGGTATTCAGATCAAGGCTGAACAGATAAAATAGAGAATCATTTCGAAGGAAAACAGCCCAAGCATGTCTGAAGATTCAGCGCCCCCGATCTGGGTAGACGCCGATGCCTGTCCCAAACCTGTGAAAGAAATTCTCTACCGGGCCTGTCAACGGCACCGCAGGCCCTTGATTCTGGTCGCCAATATGCCCCTCAATACTCCCCAAAGCCCCTGGATTTCTACGCTTCAGGTCGAAGCCGGAGTAGATGTTGCAGACAATGCGATTGCTGAACGGGTGCAGGCTGGGGAGCTGGTGATCAGTGCAGATATCCCGCTGGCTGCTGACGTGGTCGCCAAAGGCGCCCTTTGCCTGAACCCACGCGGTACGCTTTATACCCGCGATAATATTCACCATTTTCTCAGTATGCGCAATCTCTTTGATGAATTGCGCAGCAGCGAAGAAATTCGGGGAGGCCCCAAACCCTTCAGTCACAAAGACCGCATGGCCTTTGCCAATCAATTGGAAAAAGTCCTGCGCCGCTAGTGCTTGGCGGTTTTGATGGTTTTCGGACACACAAAAAGCCGACCCGAAGGCCGGCTTTTCAGTCAAAATTCGTTTACTTCATAAACTGACGCAGAACCGTCTGAAGAATGCCCCCATTGCGATAATAATCGACTTCCACAGGGGTATCAATCCGGCAGCGGGCGTCAAAATTCACGCTCTCGCCATTGGCTTTACGTGCCGTCACCTGAACCATCTGCTGGGGTTTGAGCTGATCATCAACCACAATTGAGAAAAACTCAGAACCATCCAGGCCCAGGCTGCTGGGGTTTTCACCCTCTTTGAACTGCAAGGGCAGCACACCCATGCCCACCAAATTGGAGCGGTGAATCCGTTCAAAGGACTCCGCAATCACGGCCCGCACACCGAGCAGGAAAGTGCCTTTGGCAGCCCAGTCACGGGAAGAGCCCGTGCCATATTCTTTGCCCGCCAGAATCACCAGGGGTGTACCCGCCTGCTGGTATTTTTCAGAGGCCTCGTAAATAAACATCTGCTCATTGCTGGGCAGATAGGTGGTATAACCCCCTTCTGTGCCAGGAGCCATCTGGTTTTTCAGACGAACATTGGCAAAGGTGCCCCGGGTCATGACCCGGTCATTGCCACGGCGCGAGCCGTAGGAATTGAAATCACCGGGCTGAACACTGTTGCCGACCAGATATTGGGCAGCAGGTGTGCCCACCTTGATTGCACCAGCAGGAGAGATATGATCGGTGGTAATCGAATCGCCGACCTTGACCAGCACCCGTGCTTCGTTGATGGGCTGAATCGTCCCTGGCTCTTGCGCCATGCCCACAAAGAAGGGCGGTTCCTGGATATAGGTTGAACTGTCGTTCCAGGCGTATAAATCACCCGGTGTGACAGGAATAGCATTCCACTCTTGATTGGATTGGGCGATGCCGTTGTACATCTGGTTAAACAACTCAGGATTCAAGGCATCATCCAAAAGGGCCGCAATTTCAGCATTGCTGGGCCAGATATCCTTGAGATAAACCGGCTGACCTTCACTGTCGGTTCCCAAGGCTTCTTTGACCAGGTCAATATCCACCGTACCCGCCAAAGCATAGGCCACCACCAAAGGAGGAGAAGCCAGGAAATTGGCCTTGACGCTCTGGTGCACACGGCCCTCAAAATTACGGTTGCCTGAGAGGACACTGGCAGCAATCAAATCACCGTCTTTAATCGCTTTTTCAACCGCATCGGGCAGGGGGCCAGAATTGCCAATACAGGTCGTACAGCCATAGCCCACCAGGTTAAAGCCCAATTGATTGAGATAGGGGCTCAAACCGGCTTTGTCGAGATATTCTGTCACCACGCGTGAGCCCGGAGCCAGCGAAGTTTTCACATAGGGCTTCACCTTCAGGCCTTTGGCTACGGCTTTTTTCGCGACCAGACCGGCAGCGAGCAGCACAGACGGATTGGAGGTATTGGTACAGCTGGTAATCGCAGCAATCACCACATCGCCATGCTTCATGGTGATTTCTTGGCCTTGATCCGCATATACTCCGGTATTGCCCAGTTTGTCCTCGCTCAGTGAGAAACCACTGGTGGCCACAGTAGAAGTCAGGGCCGAACGGAAGGTTTCCTGCATCTGATTGAGGGGCACACGGTCCTGAGGACGCTTGGGGCCCGCCAGAGAGGGCTGAACAGTGGACATATCCAATTCAAGGGTATCGGTGAAAACAGGGTCTGCGGTTTCATCGGTACGGAAAAGCCCCTGGGCCTTGGAATAGGCTTCAACCAGACTGACCAGATCTGCACTGCGACCACTGCGCGAGAGATAGCGCAGGCTTTCAGCATCGATGGGGAAAAAGCCCATGGTGGCACCATATTCAGGTGCCATATTGGCAATCGTAGCGCGATCAGGCAAAGAAATATTGCTCAAGCCGGAACCGTAAAACTCAACAAATTTACCCACCACCCCTTTTTTGCGCAGCATTTGGGTAATCGTTAAGGTCAAATCGGTAGCGGTCACGCCCTCAGGCAAACTGCCTGTGAGTTTAAAGCCAATCACTTCAGGAATCAGCATATAAATCGGCTGACCCAGCATCACGGCTTCGGCTTCAATCCCGCCGACCCCCCAACCCACAACGCCCAGACCATTGATCATGGTGGTATGAGAATCGGTGCCCACGAGAGAATCGGGATAGGCCACGGTATCGTCGCCTTCGGCTGAAGACCAAACCCCACGGGCCAGATACTCCAGGTTCACCTGGTGTACAATCCCGCGACCAGGCGGCACCACGCCAAAATTATCGAGGGCCTGCTGGCCCCAGCGCAAAAACTCATAGCGCTCGCGGTTACGTTCCATTTCTTTTTCAATATTCTTGCTGAAAGAATCGCTTTGACCAAAATAATCGACCTGAACAGAGTGGTCAATCACCAGATCCACGGGGCAAATCGGGTTAATTTTTTTAGGATCTCCCCCCATACGGGCCATGGCGGCACGCATCGCGGCCAAATCGACAACGGCAGGAACGCCTGTAAAATCTTGCAAAATGACGCGGGCGGGTTTAAAGGGAATTTCTTCCTGAACAGGTTGGGCGGCATTGTAGGTGGCCAGTTTTTTGACATCTTCACGGCTGACCACATAGTCATCACAATTGCGCAGGACAGACTCCAGCAAAACCTTGATTGAAAAGGGCAGGGAATGAATGGCTGAATAGCCTTGGTCAGCCAGTTTGGACAGGCTGTAATAATAGGAGATTCCGGCGCCCGTTTCCAGGGCTGTGCGGGTTCCCAAGAGATCGTGTGTGCTCATGAGAGGGATCCTTTCTGGTGATTCTGAATACAGATTCATGATACACAAATCTGACCTGATCCGGCCGAAATAGTAGGAAATTCAAGCGACTGGAAAGGGGTTTAAAATATAAAAGCACGCCGAAGGAACTTAATAAGGATATAATAATATTTATAGTTTGGGTTAATCCAAGGGGAATGTGGTAAAAGATGGCTCGAATCCTGGTCGCAGATGATGATATCTTTATTCTTCAGTTTATAGATAAAATTCTGCACAGCTCTGAATACGAAACCATTTTGGTACAAAATGGTGAAGAGGCACTGCGCAAATACTATGAATGCGCCCCTGATCTGGTACTCTTAGACGTGATGATGCCCAAAAAAAATGGACTGGATGTCTGCCGCGAAATTCGTGAGCAGAATGCCTTGATCCCCATTCTGCTGCTCACGGCCAAGCAACAGATCGAAAATAAAGTAGCGGGCCTTGAAAGCGGCGCGGATGACTATATCACCAAACCCTTTGACCGCCATGAACTGCTCGCGCGAATTCAGAGTGCTTTGCGCCGTCAACAGGCGATTGAAGGCAAACAGGAAAGTCCATCCCCCGAAAAAGTTTCGATTGATCTTTTGGATCTCTACCTGAATACCTGGCAGGCCGAATACAACCATACCCCGATCAAACTCTCGCGTACCGAATTCAAACTTTTACGCGTCTTCTGTGAAAACCCAGATACGGTGATTGAACGACAGTATCTGCTCAACCATGTCTGGGATTACGAAGAAAACAGTTCTACCCGTACCGTGGATAATTTTATTATGCGGGTACGCAAAAAACTACAAACCCTTGTTCAGGCCCAAGGCGAAAGTTTTCCCAATCTGGAAACCCTCTATGGCATTGGCTATCGCCTGAACTCATCTCAAGGTGCCGGGTGGCACGCAGAACCCTAAGCCCAGCGAAACCAGCATTGATACAGCAAGGAATACCCCGATGAAAAAACTTGATTGCTCTCCCCTTGAAAACACGGCGGAGGCCCTTGAAACCGCGATTTGCCACCATGTGCGCTATCAACTTGCCAGCCGCATGAAAAATCTCTCGCGGGGAGATCTTTACCAGGCCCTGTCTCTGGCCGTACGCGATCGTCTGGTGGAACGCATGCTGGACACCGAAGACCGCAACCAGGAAAAACAAGCCAAACGGCTCTATTATCTTTCAATGGAATTTTTGATGGGCCAGTTTCTTGAGAACAATCTCTACAATCTGGATATTCTCGAACCCACCCGTGCAGCTTTGAGCAATCTGGGCGTAGATCTGCGCGAAATTTGCGATTATGAGCCCGATGCGGCCCTGGGCAACGGGGGCTTGGGGCGTCTGGCCGCTTGTTTTCTCGATTCTTTGGCCAGTCTCAATCTGCCAGGCTATGGCTACGGCATCAATTATGAGTTTGGGCTATTTAAACAGGAAATTCACAACCACTGCCAGGAAGAAAGACCCGATCACTGGATGGAAGAAGGCACCCCCTGGGAAATCGAGCGCCGCAGTGAAGCCTGTATTATTCCGGTTTATGGCCGGGTAGAACACGCTGCCGATCGCAATGGCGATTATAACCCCATGTGGGTCAACTGGCGCGTCTTGATTGGCGTTCCCCACGATATTCCGATTGTGGGCTATGGCGGCCAGACGGTTAATTTCCTGCGTCTCTTCAGCGCCCGCTCTTCGCATGAATTTGATATGAAAATCTTCAACCAGGGCGATTATATCCGGGCCGTGGAACAAAAAATCTCAAGCGAAACCATCACCAAGGTACTCTACCCCTCTGACTCCATTGAAGCGGGCAAAGAGCTGCGTCTGCTGCAGGAATATTTCCTGGTGGCCTGTGCGCTGCGGGATATTGTCAACAACCACCTGCGTCAGCACAGCAGCCTGATTCACCTGCATGAAAAAGCCGCGATTCAGCTCAATGATACCCATCCTGCCCTGGCCGTAGCCGAACTGATGCGTTTGCTGGTCGATGAACAGCAAATTCCCTGGGACAAAGCCTGGGAAATCACCACCCGCACCCTGGCCTATACCAACCACACGCTCATGCCCGAAGCCCTTGAAAAATGGCCGGTTTCGCTGATGGCCAAAGTTTTGCCCCGCCATTTGCAATTGATTCAGGAAATCGAACGCCGCTTTTTAACCCAAATTCATTTACAGTGGCCCGAAAACCCACTCAAATGGCAAAAGGTTTCGCTCTTTGAAGGCGAAGGCGATTACCGCCAGGTGCGCATGGCCCATCTCGCCATTCTGGGTTCTCATTCTGTCAACGGGGTCTCGGCCCTGCATACCGAGCTGATCAAATCCCAGCTGGTGCCTGAGTTTTATGAGCTTTGGCCTGAAAAATTCAATAATAAAACCAATGGCGTCACCCCCCGTCGCTGGCTGCTCAAGGCCAACCCCCTGCTCTCCACCCTGATTACTGAAAAAATCGGCAAGGGCTGGATTCAAAATCTGGATCAACTGCGCCAGCTTGAACCCTATGCGGCTGACAACGGTTTTCAGGAAGAATTCATGCGGATTAAACGCGCCAATAAAAGCCGTTTGGCCCGCGTGATTGAAGATACCACACATTATCTGGTGGATCCTGATTCCCTCTTTGATATTCAAATCAAACGCATGCACGAATACAAGCGCCAGCTGCTCTGCCTGATGCATGTCATTCACGAATACCTGACCATTACCGAAGAAGGCAAAGACCTGACCGTACCCCGCACGTATATTTTCGCGGGCAAAGCCGCTCCTGGCTATTGGGCCGCCAAACAGATCATCCGCCTGATCAACCAGGTAGCCGAAGTGGTCAATACAGATAAACGCGTGGGCGATCAGCTCAAACTGGTTTTTATTCCCGATTACCGCGTTTCACTGGCTGAAAAAATTATTCCCGCCGCCGATTTAAGTGAGCAAATCTCCACCGCTGGCAAAGAGGCCTCGGGCACGGGCAATATGAAATTTGCGCTCAACGGGGCCCTCACGATTGGCACCCTGGACGGTGCCAATATTGAAATTGGCGAAGAAGTGGGCGAAGACAATATCTTTATCTTTGGCCTGAAAGCCGAAGAAATTCAGGCCCTACGTGATCAAAACAGCTATGACCCCTGGAGCTGGTACCAAAAGCCCGAGGTTCAGCGCGTGGTGGACACCTTTAATTCCACCCGTTTCTGTGCTGAAGAACCCGGTCTGTTTGAGTGGCTGTTTGAATCCCTGGTTACCCAGGACACCTATTTCCATCTTGCCGATTTCCCCTCGTATATCGCCGCCCAGGAAAAGGTGGGTCAAAACTACCTTCAGCGCAGTGACTGGGCCCAAAAGGCCATTCTGAACGTGGCTCGGGTGGGCAAATTTTCAAGTGACCGCACGATTTCAGAATACGCCAAAGAGGTTTGGAACATTCAGCCCACCGTCTGAAGCTTTTCCAGTGCAGCTTTCAAACCCCTGTGCCAACAAAGGTATTTTTTGATGTCTCTATTTTTCAGAAAATTTCTCGTTTACCCACTGGGTTTGCTTTTGCTGCTGCCAGCACTGGCGCAGCCGCCAAGGGCTCAAGCCAGCTCCCAACCCCAGGAAACCCTTGTTCCGCTTCAGCAACCGGTACTGAGCTTAAGACTTCCTGCCGGTTGGCGTTTGCAAACAGAAGCCAGCCCGTGGTGGGGAAGCCAAACAGAAATGGCCCGCTTTGCCCCGCCAGAAACATCCCAAGGTCTGCCCGAATTGATCATCAGTCAGGAAAACATGATCGGGGCCCCCCTCGCGCTCCTGCCAGAGCACCTGCCCTCAGCCTATGCCCAGATTTATCCCGACTGGAAGCTTTACACCACAAGCCCACAGCCCTTCGGGCGCCAAGATCAGTACCTGATTGCCGGATATTTGCGCAAAGGAGAAATGGAGTTGGGAATGGTACAGGTCTTTCTTTTTTATACAAGTGAACAGGCCTATCTTTTGACCTTTCTCTGCCAGGCCCCTGATCTGCCAAGCCATTATGATCACTTTGCCGAAATCGCAGCCCAGACCCACCCGATTAAAACACCTGATTGAGCAGGGGTAAGGCCCATTGAAGCTGTTCAGAAAAAACCCTCAGCTACCCAGAAAAAGAAATGCCCTGAGCCGTAGCTGGGTCAGAAGGGAGAGGCTGGACGCCAAAAAATGAAAAAGCGTGCCTGGCAGGAGTCGAACCTGCGACACCCGGCTCCGGAGACCGGTGCTCTATCCACTGAGCTACAAGCACGTTTGACAGGAAAACCTGTACGTTTCCCATTCTAGCACAGCCTCGCCCTGCTGTGTCCACAAGCAAAATGCCTTTTCGGCCGCTTATTTTGCCTTGAGAATTTTACTCAATTCAGCCTTGAGCTGCTCCAGATTCCAAGTGGGCGACAAGGGCTCCCGGGGGTCAGACATAATCTGATGGGCCTTGAGATCAAAGCCTGCGGCCTTGACTTCATCAATATATTGAACCAGGCGTTTGGTTTCCCCCCAAATACGCTCTTTACAGGGCTTGGCACAATTTTTCCAGGAGCGGGCGAAATCATCGCGCAGACTTTTCTGAGCCCCTTCCAGATAATGGATCTTGACCACGGCATTGTGCCAGACCAATCCCTCTAACTGGGGTTTGGCCACCTGATCCCGAAAGACCTTCAAAACCGGATCACTTTCCATTTCCGGGCGTTTCAGCGTATCGGCCACAAATTTGAGGTTTTTCTCCAGCTTATCTGAAACCCCACTGCTGCTGCGCATGCTGTTAAATTTATCCTCAATCGAGCTGATAAATTTCAGCTGGGCCTCACCCACCTGCTGACCATCGTATTCCCAGCGCTTCCATTCCCCGACATAAAGCCCAAGACGGGCCACGCGCGGGCGCAAATCCCGGATCTTTTGAGACACTTCCGCATATTGGGGATGGGCCTTCATTTCAGGCCAGGGTGGAGTAAAGGTCCAGCGCCGCAGATCATCATAGCTGGGAGGATTGCCTACGCGTTCCAGCACCTTACGCGGTTGGGCTGCCACCGCCGTGAGATAGTCATCCCATTTCTGAAGCTTATCGCGGGTCTCTTGAATATTGCGATCCATGCTCGCCATTTTGCGGGTGTCTTGAGGAGAATTCGCAGGCAATTTGATCGGCAGTTGAAACTGTGCCAAAGCAGGTGCGGCCAGACTGCCCGTCATCAAACAAGTAAATAAAGCAAATTGAAACCCTTTTTTCATTTCCTGTCCCTTACTTCTTTTGTTGTTTTTGAGTTGAGCCTCTCTGCATCGGCATCCTTTTTACGATGCTCAGATTCAGACTTCTCGTTCATTATAGGAGGGAAAAGATTTTAAACACAGGGCCCAAACCACAACAAAAATGTGAGCCCGCTCTCTAGATTCTGAATGCAATACCCTTGCCCCCGAGATCTGAAACAGGTAAAATGATTTTCACTTGGTTATCTGGGCGGTTAGCTCAATGGTAGAGCATCTCGTTTACACCGAGGAGGTTAGAGGTTCGAGTCCTCTATCGCCCACTTCTCTCTTATTTTTGATCTTTTTTTTCCATTTTCTGATTAATTCACTCCCCTCTTTAAAACCCACTTATTCTGCCATTTTCAGCTCTTTTTTGCTTGCACAAAAACACTTTCCAGGCTAAATTTGCCACCGTTTACCTGAATTCAGTCATTTTTAGGGACTTGATCTTTATAAAATTAATGTTAAAATAACATTAAGATCAGATTTAAAACTAGGTTAACTCATATGCAAATTCAAAGTGTTTCTTCACCCGTTTTGGGCCGGGTACTTCCTACCAGCACAGCTCCCCAAGCTCCCATTGCGCAGCCAGCACAAACGCTGCCCATCAAAGACAGCCTGCAAATCAGCCCCCTGCGTGGTGCAATTCCCGCCAGCATGTCTCTTTTTGCAGCCAGCAGCCCCATCGATCGGGCTTTACAAAAATTAAACAGCCACCCCAGCGAAGCCAATTTTAAAGACACCCAAGCCGCTTTCCGTGTCACCCTTCGCAGCCTTTCCGTTTCAGAACTGGAAGCGCTGGTCGCCCAACTCGAAGACCAAATCAACCAGACCCGCGATTACCGTTCACAGGTATTTCTGGATCGCGCCTTGGTAGATACCCGCATGGAAATCTATACCAAAGGCGGAAAACCCAATTTTCCTGAGCCCACCATGCCCCCTCTTCCCGGCAATGAACCCCAGAGTATTGTGCAAAACTCGCTCAAACAACTGGATTGCCATCCTTCTGAAGCCAATTTCCGTACCAGCCAAGCAGGTTTCCGGGTCGCTATCCGTGATTTGAGCCTGGATCAGCTCAAAGCGACAGAAGCCTTGGTGGCCCAGGCCATGGATGGCAGCAGCTCCTACCGCACCCAAAAACTGCTGAGCGGTCTGATGCTCGATGTCAAACTTGAAATTGCCCGCAAAGGAGGCCAACCCGGTTTTCCTGAACCCACCATGCCCCCTGTTCCTGGCAATGAACCCCAGAGCATTGTGGCCAATACCCTCAAACAATTGAACAGCAGTCCCACAGAAGCCAATTACCGCACAGCTGAAGCGGGTTTCCGGGTCGCTCTTCGCAGTCTCAACGCCACTCAGTTGAAAGACACCGAGAAACTGGTACAGGCCGCCATTCAAAACAATAGCGATTACCGTGCGCAAAAATTGCTCGACGCCCTGCTGCTGGATCTCAAACTTGAAGCCAAACAGCGTTAAATAGCCATTGATCTAAAAATGCCGAATCACTTAAGATTCGGCATTTTTTATTCGCAAGGGCTCACAAACTTTACTCAGCCCCAGAAAAAGCCAAGCAAAAAAACACTAAAATTCTTCGTTCCTCAAATCAAGGTATAATGATACACCCTTGAAAGGATCGTAATCTGCCGTGGATGCTGAACTTCCTGAAACCCCTCTCGCCCCGCCACCTGAAAATCGCAAACAGGAAAAGCTGATGATGCTTTCCCTGCTTTTATTTTGCCTGCTAACCGCAGTGGGCAACTGGGTCTTTGGCATGCGCAAACCCAGCCATTCACAATCCCAAGCTGAAAGTGGCAGTAAACTGGCCGAACAACTGCTTTCAGAGAAAGTGGATATTGGTATTCTGACCGTAGAAGGCGCCATTATGCACCAAAGTGAAGGTGGCTTCGGAGGCGGCAAGGGAGCGTCTGGCGAAAAGCTGGTCGCAGCCATTCAACAGGCCGAAAAAGATGGAGTCAAAGGTCTCTTGGTCAAAATCAACAGCCCAGGCGGAACGGCTGCTGCTTCACAGGCCATTTACCAGCGTTTGCAGGATATCAAACGCAAAAGCAAAGTAAAAATCGTGGCCACCATGGGCGATGTCGCCGCTTCCGGCGGGTATTATATCGCCTGCGCCGCCGATCAGATCGTGGCCAACCCTGCCACCTTAACAGGCAGTATCGGGGTCATTGCCCAATTCACCAAGCTTCAAGGTCTCTACGATAAGCTCGGTCTGGCCACCACCGTGATCAAAAGCGGTAAACACAAAGATATTGGCTCCCCTTTCCGCCCCACCACCCCTGAAGAGACCAAAATTCTACAGGCCATGATCGACGATACCTATCAAGATTTTGTACATGCCGTGGCAGAAGGTCGTCATTTACCCGAAGGCCGCGTGCGAGAACTGGCCGATGGCCGGATTTACACAGGCAACCAGGCCCTTAAAAACAAATTGGTAGATCGCCTGGGTGATTATAATTTCGCACTTGAGCAATTGCAGAAAATGACCCAAACCGGCAAAAATGCCCGTCTAAAAGACTATAGCAAACCCTCATTTAACGAGTTTTTGCAAATGTTCAGTACCCGTTTACAGCACACCCCGCTGGACACTTTGGAACAAGCCAGTATGGTTCATTTGCAGCATTTAAATAAAATCCCACTCATGCTTTATTATTAAGCGCTTGAAGTCGAATTTTATTTGTGTTAACCTTAATTTAATCACTATTGGCTGAGGACATCTATGCGTCGCAATTCCGCTTCTCTGATTGGTCTTACGGTTCTTGCCCTGAGCGCCTGTGCGCTCCAACCGGGTCTTATTCCCCAAAGTTTGAATCCGGCACAAGTTCAAAGCCAAAGCAAAGTACGAAGCCGTGTCGCGCGCCCTGAAGTTCAGGATTTCCCCTCTCCCAACCACAATGAGCGCCCTGCCGGTGCCCGGATTTCTGCGATTGTTCTGCATCATACTGCCATGGCTGGCAATGCCCAGGCTGTGGCACGATTTTTCGCCAATCCAAAAGCAGGCGTCAGCTCACATTATGTTATTGACCGCGATGGCAGCATTGTTCAACCCGTAGCCGATAACCTGCGTTCCTGGCATGCTGGCAAAAGTGAATTCAATGGTGTCGGCAATGTCAACGATTTTTCGATTGGGATTGAAATCTGCAATCTTGGCGATTCTCTGGAGCCCTATTCAGACGCCCAATACGATGGCATTATCCGATTGGTGGCCTGGCTGGTCAGCACCTATCAAGTTCCCCTGGAAAGCATTACCCGTCACCGCGATATCGCAATTCCCGCCGGGCGTAAAATTGATACTTCCAATAATTTCTCAGTGGCCCGTGTTGTACAGGGCGTTCAGGCCCTGCTCAATGGCAGCTATACCTCACCAGTGGCTCCTCCCCCCGCAACACCGCCCAACCTGCCTGAATTCCGCACGGTTGTCGTTCAGCAGGGGCAAACCACCCTACAGGATCTGGCAGATATCCATCTCGACAATGCCAACCGTTGGGTCGAAATTCAAGCGCTAAATCCTGGTTTGAGCACCTTAAAACCCGGCTTAAAAGTCAAAATTCCAACCACCACAGAAATGTTTGATCGTCTGAGCCGTTGATAACAAGCCCCTTCCACGAAGAAGGGTTTGAAATTATCTGGATCCCTCTTCAATCAATAAAATTCGCTTTGTCGTATCCCTCACGACTCATTCACTTTCAAAACAGACTTCACCCTTTTCACCAATTCCCGTAAATCAAAGGGTTTTTCAATATAGTCACAGGCCCCTGTTAATTTGGCATCTTCCCGGTCCATTTCTGAGGTATGCCCCGTTAAAAAGACCAGCGGAACCTCTGGCTGACGGTCATACAAAGCATGCGCCAGATGCACGCCATCCACATCTGGCAGCCCAATATCACAGAGAACCAAATCAGGGGGATTCTGTTCAAACGCCCGCAAACCCGCCAAGGCCGTTTCTTCCCAAATCACTTCAAAAGCGAGGGAACGAAATCCCAGTTTCACCAACGCGTAGATATCGGGATCATCATCGATCAATAGGATTCGCATCTTGTATTCCTAAGCCTCTCCAGCCACAGATTGCCAAAACTTTTCCAAGAGCAGCGCCTCAAATTCCCGCACGGCTGCAGTATTTTCATAGACCCGATTCAAACCGGCCAAGATCGCATCACGGGCAGCAGCCCGAAACCCAGGTTCATGTGCAAAACGCAGCGCTTTGGCGATATAATCCTGGGGTGTCTCAACAATACAGCCCGTATAACCCAATTGCTGATAAATAGCGGCACTTAGACGATGATAAATCATTTTCCCTGTCATTGTCACCAGGGGGGTCCCCGTCACGAGGGTATCGAGGGTCGAATTCCCTCCGCACAGGGGCCAGGAATCGAGATTCACATCGCAGAGCGCAACCAATTCTAAAAAGTTTTGCTCATTCTGTCGCGGTAAAAAGACAATCCGCTCATATACCTGGGGCACGCTTTGCTGCAAGCGCTGGCGCAAAAGCGTCACCCAGCGGGGGTGAACCCCTTCAAGCAGAATTAAATGTGCGTCTGCATCCTGACTGAGAATTTCGCCCAGAATCGCGTCAAAAGCAGGATGCAATTTAAACAAACTCTGAGGGCAAATATACAGAGCGCCCTCAGCAGGCAGCCCAAAATCTGCACGGGTCTTGCTCAAGCCCGCAAAGGAAGGACGTTTGTAATAGGGCAATAGGTTTTGCATTTCTATCAATTGCCCGCGATACAGAGGGCGCGAAAATGCGGTTTCCAATGAAACGCTTGAAAAATAACCGTCCAAATTGTCCATGCCCGGAGTATAGCCGTGCCCCCAGGTAAAAACCTGCAAAGGAGCCAAACGGGCCATGGCCAGAAAATAAGAAAGGCTTTCCATGCCAATATCCGGATAAAAGAGAATATCCAGTTTTTCCTGGGCCAATTCTTCACGTGCGGCATAGAGAGAGGGAGTCAGAACCTTGGCAAGATCGGCCCCTTCCATGATTTCATGTCCCATCGTATCATCGGGTGCAATCAAAGGATAGACACAGACCTCAAAATGCTCACGATCCAATTGCTCTATCAGCCCCTGCATCAGTTTTCCAATCGAATGCCCACGCAAATGCTTGGAAACAAAACCGATTTTAAGCCGCCCCTCAGGGGGCTGATACGCCTGACAATGCGGCGCTGTAAAATGCAAGGCAGGACAAGCCTTTTGAAAAAATTGCGCAAGTTGAATGCCCGGTTCAATATCTGGCTCTCCCTGATAATGCAGATAAAAAGGCAGTTCCCCAACCTCTGCATCAGGGTCGGCCAAGTGCAAATCAGCGTGCAGCAGGGTTTGCAAATTTTGAAGGTAGCGTGCCCGCCACTGCTGAAGTTCGGCTTCAGACTGGTAAATGGCGGGAAGAAGCAGAGCCTGACGAACCTTTAAGCCTGCCCGTGGCCGCAAGCGCAGGGCCTCGGCATAGGCCTGCTCTACCTGCTCAAGATCATGGCGCTCACGCGAAATCACGCCCAGGTTTTCCCAGGCGTCGACAAAATCAGGGGCCAAATCAAGTGCCTGTTTGACATAGGCCAAGGCCTCATCATAGCGACGCTGGGCCATGCGGATCCCCGCTAAATTGTTGATCACCTGGTAAAAATCAGGGGCCAATGCCTGGGCTTTTAAAAAATGAGCTTCGGCTTTGTCCATCCGATTGCAGCGGTACCAAGCCTGTCCCAAACCATTATGCGCCAGTGCATTTTCAGGTTTGAGGGCCAAAACACGTTCATAACAGGCAATGGCGTTGGCATAATCTGCCCGACCCAGAAAAATTTCAGCAAGCCAAAAGACAGCATCCACTTGAGTGGGTTCCAATTCTATGGTTTTGCGGTAAAAGGCTTCAGCAGCCTCAAGATCGCCCTGCTGATGTTCTAAATGCGCGAGATAAAACCAGGCCTGCCACAGCTGCGGAGCCTGACGACAAACCTGTTGATAAGACATCCGAGCCGCTTGCCAATGTTGAAGTTTCTCCTGCATCTGCCCATAAGCCAGGCGAATTTCAGGGCGTGCGGGCCAACGCTTCAAGGCCTCAGCATAATAACCCAGCGCCTTTTCCCAAGCCTGCTGGTTGCGGTAAATATTGCCCAGATTGTGCCAGGCCTCAGGCAATTCTGGGTTGAGTGCCAGGGCCGCTTCATAGGCCGCTGCAGCTTGCGCATGCCGCCCCAACTGGGCACAGAGATTGGCAAGATTGTTGTGGATATGTGCCGCCTTGGGCGCACATGCCAAAGCCTTTTCAAGGCAGTTCAGACCGGCTTCAGCTTGGCCTGACTGGGCCAGGGCAATTCCGCGCAACTGCCAAGCGTCAGCATTTTGAGGATAGTCTTTGATCAATTGCGCTGCGACTTCGGCGAGTTCTGGCCAACGCCCCGCCTGCTGCAATTGCATGCAGGCCTGCAACTGCGAAATCTCGTGGGAAGTATACATTGAATTTTTACCTGCTCCATTATAGCAACGGCTTAAATAAAAGGCATGTTTCAAAATAAGAGACAAGCATTCCAGCCCCATGTTAAAATAAGCGCAGACAAAAGGAGCTGATTTCATGATAGAAATGCGCGTTTCTGGGATTGTTCTCGATCCCCAATCCCGTAACCCGATTGTTGTTTTGCGGGATACTCCCGAACGGCGAGCCTTGATGATCTGGATCGGCCCCCCTGAAGCCAACTCGATCATGCTGGCGCTTGAAAATGTCACGCTGGCCCGCCCCGCGACCCATGATTTGTTCGTGAACACCCTTGAAATGATAGGGGCAACAGTCAATAGTGTGGTCGTTAATCGCATGGAAGACAATACCTTTTTTGCAGTGCTCAAAGTCACCACCAAAGAGGGTAAAAGTCTGGAAATCGACTCCCGGCCCAGTGATGCAATCGCAATTGGATTGCGTACAGAAAGTCCGATTTTTGTCTCTGAAGAGGTCATGCTTTCCAGCGGCATTCCCATCAATGCCGCCCAGGAAGAAAAAGATGCCAAGGATTTTAAAGATTTTATTCAAAATCTCAAACCCAGTGATTTTATCAAACAATCACAAGAACGTGATGGTGAAATTAACTGAGCCCCACAAACGGCTTTAAATCGTTTGAGTTCATAACCCAAGAAAGGGGAACCTTACGTGGAAGTTCCCGGCCTCAATCCACTCCAGAATCGCGGTCCGATTCAGGGCCCCAGTTCACCTGTCACGCCACAGCCGGGAGTTCCCGATCTGATCCTCAATGCGCCTGGGGGGCGTACGGCTCCAGCAGCCCCCCAGGCACCCGCTCAAGCTCCCTATCAAGCCCCCGCCCAAGCCATTGTTCAACACAGTACGCAAAATATTATGAACGCGCTGATGGAAATGGGCGTAAACCCTTCCAATCAAAATATGAGCATCGCTCAAAATCTTGCCAATTATGGCCACCCTGTCAGCAATCAGACCCTGCAGATCGTACAGCAGGCCTTGTCAGGTCTGCCCGACCGCAGCGCAACAACGATTGAAGCCGCCGTGATTCTCTTGACCCAGGAACTGCCCGTCAACAGCCAAACCGTCATGGCTCTGAAACAGTTGATGAACGGCCAACCTTTGCCCCAGCAATTGCAAAATTTGCCTCAGAATCTGGCTCCAGTTCTGCAACAGATGCAAAATCTGCCGCCGATTCCAGCCCCCATTCCAGCGCTGACCAACGCGCCCCAAAACCTGGCCCTGCCACCGGGTCAGACAACTGCAAATGCCGAAGGCTTACCCACCCAGACAGCCACCACCGGGCAGGCCAATGCCACAGTACAAGCCAATGCCCCTGCGCAGACAAGCACGGCTGCTCAGCAAGGCGTACAGACAGCAACAGGCCTGGCCCAGGCCAGTGTGCCCAATGCTTCCTCCCCAGCAGGTAGTCCTGCCGCGCTTGCACAAACGGGCCTGCCTCAAAGCGGCCAAACACCGACCCTCACCAACAGTCAAGTTGCGGCGTCCCAGGCTCCCAGCAGCCAAGCCATCACCCAAATAGCCGTTCAAAGCAGCGCAGTACAACAGGTCGCCGGGCAAGCCCAAGCGATTGAAAATCGCGGCGATGGCGTGAGCAAAACCACGCAGCAAAGCACGGCTCAAAAAATTCAGGCGATTGAAAATGGCGAAAACCGGCAGCAGGCTCTGGAAGCGGTTAGTTCTGTCGAAGGCGGCAAAAGCTCAAGCCAAAGTCTGAATATTAACCAGCATTTGCCTCAAGCCTATGCCAAACAGGAGCAGTCGGCCCTTGAACAACTCTACCTGCACCTGACCGGCGGCGATCCGAGCACACTTGAAAAACTAAACGCTGGTGCGGCCAAACAGGTCATGAGCACCGATGAAGGACTCTTTCAGATGCTGCGCCTGCTCGGCGATATTCTTCAGCTTTCTTCTCACCTCTCCGAGAATATGCAACTCAAGGATTACCAGCAATTGTTTATTCAACATCAACAATTGCAACAACTTACTGGCCTGCTTGAGCAAAAAGTACACAGTTTTCAACGGCTTTTCCACAGCCTGTTTCCGGAGCTGGCCAAAGAAATTCAGCAGCATCTTCACACCGACGGTCTGGATATTTTCAGCAAACTGGCCCAGTTAATTGAAAACAACCAGGCCGAACTCAAAGCCCAACTCAAACATCTGGGCGGTGATGCCGAAAAACAGCAATTGTTGAATACCCTGCGCGACCTGCTGGAACAGGTTGGGTTTCAAATCGACAAGGTTCAGGCCAATCTTGTGGCCCGTGAAATGCTCAGCCAAAACCAGCCGATTCAGTGCATTCCCCTGATGGTACACGCCAACCAGGAAAGCTACCCCGCTGAGCTGTATATCCGCCAGGATTATGATCCCAAAGACCCGCAACAGGGTCCAGATGGCAATTTGCCCCTGCATATCACCCTGACGCTTGAAACCAAAAATATGGGCCGCATCAGCGTAGACATGAGCAGCCTGAAATCTGATCTCAGTCTCAATCTTAAGGTCTTGACCCGTCGGGTCAAAATCGCGGTGGACGAACGCCTCGATGAACTTCAAAAACGCATCGAAAAACAGGGCAACTACAGCTTAAGCCATCTCAATTGCGTGGTAGAACCCGATCTTGAAACACGCCAATCGATGCTCTTGCCCCCCAAACGCAGCGTGCGCAGCCTGCGCCGCGTAGAAGGCGTGGTCTGATGTATCTCAAACTGCGGCAGGACGCCCATATCCTGCAGGAAATTCAAGTCCCCATGATTTATGGGGTGGGTTTAAACTATTTAGAACACGCCCAGGAAATGAAAAGTGCACGGCCCGCTGAACCCGTGATCTTTCTCAAACCCCCGGCCTCTATTCTGCCCGATGGCGGGGTGATTACCCCACCGGCCTGTTCGCAGGAAATTCATTACGAAACCGAACTGGTGGTGGCCCTGGCAGAAAACTGTCGCCATCTTTCTCCTCAAGACGCTCAAGGTGTGATTTTAGGCTATGGCATTGGTTTGGACATGACCCTGCGGGATCTGCAAGCCAAAGCCAAAGCCCAGGGCAAACCTTGGGCCATAGCCAAAGGGTTTGCAACTTCAGCTCCGCTCTCGGAATTGGTTCCAGCCCACCAGGTTCAAGATCCCCAAGCCTTACGCTTTGAACTGCGGGTCAATGGCGAACTGCGCCAGCAAGGGCATGCCGCCCAGATGCTGTTTTCAATTCCTGAACTGATCAGTTATCTTTCCGGTATTTTTGAACTGCAAAGGGGCGATCTGATTTATACGGGCACCCCTGCCGGGGTTGGCCCTGTCCAGGATGGTGATCTGCTCAGCGCAGAATTACTCGGTCATTGCAAACTTCAGGTCAGCGTTTCATTGCAAAACAGCTAATTTCCCTTGTCACTGAACAGGTACTGCAATGCAAATCTGTGAGGGTTCAAGAATTCACAGAATCCCGCAAACCCGCCTTGTCGAGCTTTTGATCGAGCAGATGAATAATCGATTCTTTGCGCTCCAAATCCTCGTGCAGACGGGCAATTTCACGCTCTTTGCCCTCGACATGGCGCTTGAGCTTTTCATAGAGATCGCCTCCCTGCTGGAGTTTTTCCTTCAGGGTTTGAATGGCCTGCTGCTTGCGCTGCTGCTGAGAGCCCATCACCTGCAGGGATTGTTTCAATTGTTCAATCTGCAGCTCATAATCCTGGATATCGATGCCTTCTAATTTTTCAGCCAGGGTGTCTTTTTCAAACAGAAGCAGGGCTTTTTCTTCATTCAACGCCTCGATGCGGGTTTCCAGATCCAGCAAACGGGTTTTGAGTTGATCCCGCTCCTGAATCAACTCTTCCAAGGCCAGGGTGTCTTCGCTGTGGGTGCGGCTGAGACGGTCCAAATCCATCAGTTTATCGGAAAGGGTATCCCCCACCAATTCAAGCTCTAGCCTGAGCTTTTTCAGCTCTTTTTCACGTTCTTCAAGGCGGCGTTCCGATTCCTGCAAATGCGTGGCCCGGGTTTCGAGCTCCTTGCGCAGGCGGTTGATTTCTGAATGCTTGTCGCCCAATTCCACCTGAAGTTGGGCATTTTCCTGCTCGACCACGTCTTTGTCGGCGATCAGATGCTCCAAGAGATTGCGGGCCTCAATCAAATCATCGGGCATATTCAAACCCAATTCCAATTGGCGTTTATAGGCCACAGAGAGTTCACGCAGTTTGACCCGGCTCTGGCTCAAACGGTTGCGGGTTTCATCCAATTGCTGTTCGCGCTCGCCCAAAACCCCCAGCAGTTTCTGTTTTTCTTTGTGCCAAAGGTCTTCTCTGCGCATCAGATCCAGTTCAGATTTGCGCAATTTTTCGATCTCTTGATAGGCCTCGTAAAGCTGGCGGTTAATATCTTCAAGCTCCAGCAAACGGGCATGGTTTTGCTCCAATTGCCGTGTTTTTTCGCGCTCACTGAGTTGGGCTTGGGCCAGTTCATCTTCTAAGCGGGTATTCTGCTTCTGTAAACGGGCCTGGGCCAGCTCCTGTTCGCGCAGATTCTGGCGCAAAGCCTGCTGTTCTTTCTGCCATTGCTCCTGCTTTTCATGCCAATGCTTTTCAAGCTGTTCATGCAGCTGATGAGACTCGCCCTGGCGCTTGAGCTGCTGCCGCGCCTGTTCAAGTTCCTTTTCAAGGGTTTTGAGCGCTTCTGGAGCGGCACTTGCCACAGGGTGTTCACGCACCTGGTGCAAATTTAAACGGGCCTGCTCCAAGAGCTGTTCAGTGGTTTCAAGCTGTTTCTGCAAGCCGTTGATTTTCGCTTGCAGGCGGTGCTTCTCGTCTTCCCAGGCTTCTTGATCCGGGTCTGTTTCTGCAAGGGCCTGGCGGGTCAGAATCCGAATTTCACCCACAGGCTCTTCGCTTTGCGTGCCCTTCAAATAATCCCAAAAGGAAAGGCAAAGCCCCAGCAACAAACTGAAAATCAGGGGAAACCAAAGCACAGGGTTCCAAAAACCACTTTGCTGATAATAAATCCGGGCCAGCCCATCGGGGGTTTGCAATTGGGAATTAAGTGTCTGATCCTGCAAGGCTTTGCGGGCCTGTTCCCGCCGGGCCTGGGCCGAGACTGCCGGCAGATTGGAACCCATGATTTCGCCATCGGCATCGGTCACGACGGTTTGAAAAGGCAAACCCGCCAGCATCTTATCGAGTTGGGCACGGTTTTCATTGACCACCGCGCGTGAAATTTCAGAGACCAAGGGCCGCAGTCGATACAGGGGTTGGGCTGAGGAATCTTGAAAATTCCAGACATACCAACCGGTAAATCCAGCAAAGAGTAAAAAGGCCGAGCCCAAAAATGTGGCTAAAGCACGCAATAGAACAGACATAAAGGGGCCTGCTTCAAGGTTTATTCCCTATTATAACAAAGCAGACCCCTTCAGTCCGTCAGCATGACAGCGTGTCGTGCTTAAAAGCCCACCACGTAATCCCGGCTTTTGGCCTGTTGATGACAGCCAATACAAAGCTGTTCTTTGCCCTTCTGGCGCACGGCCCCCTCGGGCGAAAGCACGGCATAGAACCAGTCGCCGTTGGCAACATCATAGCCTGCCTTGAGCTTTTTCATGATATAGATCCGATCAATCGCACCCTCGGCACTCAAATGCCCCTCTTTCACCGCCACAGCCCCTTCTGCATACGGAAAAGACTTGGCATTGAAGGTCTTTTCTGCCGAAGCATCCAGATGCGTGCGCACATAAATGCCCCCATGCTGCGGGCTCACACGCAAATCCTGGTTCAAAGCGGTATAGCCTGTATAGGCCTTTGCAATCGCCATCAGATCGGCATCTGCAGGCTCAAGCACCGGACTGCTGCTCCCTCCCGTGGGAGTTTGAGAAGCACCAGGCGCAGAACAAGCCCCCAAAAGTGCAAACAGCAAAAGACTGCTCAAAATTAATTTCATCCTAGATCCATCCTTTCTTGCAGGTTTCAAAAGATTATTTCACAATTCCGATATTCTGTACCTTGTCTGAGACCAGATTAAAATGTAATTCAAGATAATCTGGTACCTTGGCAATCGCTCCTCCAGGCCCCACCTCAGGCGGAGTCAGACCCAAAGCCGTAAAACGGGTGCGAATACTGCCATACACTTCGACACTGGCCCCTGCCTTGCGGATTTTAACCTGGGCGCTGAGAGGAAAACTTTTGCCTCCCACGGCCAAAGAACCTTTGACCGAACCTTTGCCCTGGGCCAACATGCTTTGCCATTGCGCCAAAGAGAGCGCGTAGGTTTTAAAGACAAGATTGGGTTGAACAGAAGCCTTGAGAATCTTGAGGACTTCCTTGTCCCGATCTGCTTCCTGACTGTTAAAAGATGCAACAGGAATCGAAACCACGGCCTGAAATTTTCCGCCAGCAGCCTGCTTGGCGGTAACGGTCACCTGACAACTGGTACCCACCACCTCATGCTGAGAAACCAAGGCCAAGGTTTTGGTCGTTCTCCAGGCCACACAATGAGAGCCTGGGTTGAGCACCTGACGGGGTGCCAAATCGGCAGCCAGCACAGACATACTCAAAGGTAAAAGCAGGCATAAGGCCATCAAACTTTGCTTAATCACACGGATCCTCCAAAAAAAACAAGATGTTTCTATTGTAAGCACATCCTCTTAAGAATAAGAAATTTAAAGCTTGAAAAATGTCGGCCAGACGACAATTCGGCTCGCCCCAAGGATTCAGGGCTGCTCAGCAATGACTAGCGCTCGGGTTCCTGATGGGCATGCGCACAAGAGCTGCCAGGGCGGTAGACCAGCACCCGCACCAGATCCTCTTCCTGAATTTCATGCAAGGCTTTGGGCAAATGAAAATGCAAAGCGGGCAGATCCCTGCGTTCAAAGTTCAAGAGAGTTTCTATCCTGCCCGTTTGGGGATCGACAAATTCAGAAAACTGGATCACAGTCTGCGCATCCAGGGGCAGAAGCTGCCGCAGAAGCTGTTCGAGTTGGGTTTTCAAAGTCTCAGACACAGGGAAGACTCAAACGCGCACAGGCCCCCTGAGGCACCTGATCACGAAGCTCCAACTGCCCACCTTGGGCCTGGGCCAAAAGATAGACCATATACAAACCCAAACCCGTGCCTTCACTGCGCGTGGTCACAAAGGGTTCGCCCAGATGTTTGCGTACAATCTCAGGCCAACCGGGCCCCTGATCGCAGATTTCAAGCACAATCTCGCGCAGGTTTTGTTTCAAACACACCCTGACAGGCTTGTCTAAACCCGCTGCCTGAACCGCATTATCCAGCAGGTTTTCAAGCGCCTGGCGCAAAGCCAGCTCAGGCAAAGGCAATTTAAAATCCGGGGCCAGCTCCAGCTCTAAATTCAGGGGCAAGCGAGGATAGCGGCGCGCCCAATTTTCAATCAGCTGACGAATCACAGGGGTTAAAGCCAAGGGTTCCTGCTGACTCAGGCTTTCCACACTGGGCAGACTGGCCAAGGTACGCAATTTACTTTCACAACGCGCCTGGGCCTGCAGAGCAACCACGAGGTCAGGGGGCATGGCCTCTTCTTCATACTGACGGGCCAAACGGCTCAAACGCAAACGCAGGGTATTGATCGGCGTCGCAAATTCATGCGCAACCCCGGCTCCCAAAGCCCCCAAAAGCTGCAGGCGCTGGAGACGTTCCTGTTGCTGCTGCAAAGCCTGCCATTGCTGGCGGTAATGTTCCAGACGCAAGGAGACCCAGCGCACAAACCCCCAGACCATCAACAACACAAAGCTCTGAATGGCGGTTGCCAAAAAAACAGAAAGGCGCAGGTAGCCGGCATTGCCAAAAAGATAGATCACCGGATGCAACAGATAGACAGAAACCAGCACAATTCCCAAAAAAAGCAGACTGCTCAAACCCGGTAAAAGAACGGCTGCCAGGGCAATATGCAAAAAAACCAAAGGAAAAAAAGGATTGTGTACCCCACTGACCAAACTGATCGGCATCAAAAAAAGCACCCAGTCGAGCAACATCCAAAACAAGAGGCGGGCGGGCGCATTCTGCACAGCTTGAACTGGCTGAACCAGGCCACGTGCGGCCCATAAATTGGCCAAAAACAAAGCCAAGGGAAACACAGCGAGAACCGGCACCTGCTCGGGCAAGACCAGATTGAGACCCGCCGCCAGCGCAATTGCCCCGGCTTGAACCAACACCGTAATCCAACGCAAAATTACAAGCCAGGCCAGTTTGAGCCGGGTTTCATCCTCCCGGCCCACCGCAGGCCAAAAGCCCTGGCCCCAAAAGCGTAAAAAACCAGAATTCTGCATCTGCTTGCTGAAATCCACCTTCTTTGCTGTACTATACTAGCAAATTGACCACGTCACTGATGCCCCGTTGGAGAAGAAGATGGAAGAAATGGCTCCCAGCCTGCTGCTGGTCGAAGATGATCAGGATTTTCGTGAAACCCTGCAAGCCGAGTTTGAAGACAAAGGCTATCGGGTCAAAACCTGCGCGAGCGAAAACGAAGTGGCACATATTCTGAAACAGGAAAACTTCCGCTTTGCAATCGTCGATTTGCGTTTACAGGGGGAATGGGGGCTGGATATTGTCAAGCGTTTGAAAGACAGCCAGGCAACCTGCCGCACGGTCGTGTTAACAGGCTATGGCAGTATTTCCACAGCTGTAGAGGCCATTAAACGCGGGGCGGTAAATTATCTGACCAAACCTGTTTCTTTGGAAAGACTCGAGAAAGCACTCTGGGTAGATTTACCCCCTGAAAACGAAAGCCCCGATGAACCGATCGAAAGCCTGGAACGCCATGAGCGCGAATATCTTGAATACGTGCTCAACCAATGCGGTGGAAATATATCAAAAGCAGCGCGGTGGCTGAATATTCACCGCCAAAGCCTGCAGCGTAAACTGCGCCAGACAGGTTTAAAATAAACGAACTGCAACAAACTGCTGCACCCCCAAACGCTGGCACAGAGCAGAACAAAGGCTTATGCTGATACAAATCACTCACAGGAGTTTTTTTTCGGCATGAAACCCACCAAAATGATCCCTTTTCTCTTGGGCGCCAGTGTCTTGGGCGCATGCAATACGCCCCCCAGTGCAAGTTCCCAACCCTCTACCAGCCCAGCCGCCACCCAGGAAATCCGCATTCAATTCAAAGGAGAAGTCAATGGCCAGGCCTTTAACTGCAACTCAAGCTATTCGGGTCTGGGCAGCACAGGTTCAACCATCAAGCCACTTGACTTTCGCTTCTATCTCAGCGATCTGCATCTGATCAACAGCCAAGGCCAGGAAGTGCCGCTGCAATTGGATCAGGATGGCAAATGGCAGCTCAAGAATCTGGCTCTGCTCGATTTTGAAAACAAAACCGGCAGCTGTGACGGTACCCCTGAAACAAACTTCGAAATCAAAGGCAAAGTGCCTCCTGGCACTTACAAGGGACTGAAATTTGATCTGGGCGTGCCCTTTGAAATGAATCACCAGGATGTCAATACCGCTCCCTCCCCCCTGAATCAGACCTCTCTGTTCTGGGTTTGGCGCGCCGGTTATAAATTTGCACGTCTGGATATCAGCAGCACAGGCCAACCCACAGGCTGGTTTTTACATCTGGGCAGCACCGAGTGCCCTGAAAGTTTAGATCCCACCAGCATGCCCATGTCCAGTGCCAGCCCGATGATGCATGCCATGAAAATCATGCATACTCCCGCAGGCAGTGCTGAAAGCCAGCCCCCAACTGAACAATGCAAAAACCCCAACCGCCCCAGCATCAGCTTGCCGGATTTTGATCCTGCCCAAGACACGGTGGTTGCCGATTTGGGCAAACTCTTGGCCCAGAGCAATCTCGACCAAAATCAACCCGAAAGCGCTGCTGGTTGTATGTCAGCTCCCGATGACAGCGATTGCACACAGGTCTTTAAAAACCTGGGCTTGCCCTTTGGAACGCAAGCTGCTGGCCCCCAGCAATTCTTTGGGTTGAAATAAGATGCTCAGCGCGAAAAGAACAGGTGGACTGCTGCTTTTAGGGGCCTTGTGCGCCTGTTCTTCTTCCCTTTCTGGGGCCGGAACAGCCGAGCTGAAGGCGCTGCAGACAAGCGATTGGCATTGGAATCTGCCTCAGGGCTATCCTGAGCCCGCAGTGCCGGACGATAACCCCATGAGCCAGGCCAAGGTTGAATTGGGCCGCCATTTGTTCTACGATACACGCCTTTCCAGCAATGGCAAAATGTCCTGTGCCTCCTGCCATGATCAGAAACGGGCCTTTTCAGATGGCAAAACCTTACCCCAGGGAGTGCGGGGAGAAACCGTTCCGCGCAACAGCATGGCGCTCTCAAATGTGGCCTATGCCGCAGTTCTGACCTGGGCCAACCCCCACCTCACCCGCCTGGAAACCCAAATGCTGGTTCCCCTCTTTGGTGAAACCCCCGCTGAACTGGGTCTGGTGGGGCAAGAAAATGAGCTACTCAAAAAATTAGAAGCCGTGCCGCAGTACCAAACGCTTTTCAAACAGGCCTACCTAGACGAAAGCCAGCCTTTCAGGCTGCTCAATCTGACCCGCGCAATCGCCAGTTTTGAGCGCAGTCTGGTCTCCAGTCACAGCGCCTATGATCGCAAAGTCTATGGCAAAGAAACCCTGGCCATGAGTGAATCCGCCCTGCGAGGAAAAACCCTATTTTTCAGTGAACGCCTTGAATGTTTTCACTGCCATGGGGGTTTTAATTTTTCAGATGCCACCCGCCACAAAAATTCAAGTTTTACTGAAGTCAACTTCAAAAATACAGGCCTTTACAATCTCGGCGGTACAGGTGCCTACCCCATTCCCAACCGGGGTCTCTATGAGTTAAACTTTCAGCCCCAGAATATGGGACGGTTTAAAGCCCCCAGCCTGCGCAATATCGCAGTCAGTGCCCCCTATATGCACGATGGCAGTATCGCTACACTCAGTGAAGTGATCGACCACTACGCAGCAGGCGGGCGTACAATTTCTTCTGGGCCCCTGGCGGGTGAGGGATCTAAAAATCCCTATAAAAGCGGCTTTGTCAAAGGATTTAAACTCAATGCCCAAGAAAAAGCCGATCTGCTGGCCTTTCTCGAAAGTCTGACCGATCCTGAATTTTTAAGCAACCCCAAATTCAGCAATCCCTGGCCTGCCAGCCCCTGATTTGGGGGCCCCACCCCAGTCCTTCAAGCGAACCAAAAAACACCCAGAATACTGACTATCACTTGATTTCTTAATTATTGAATGAATATACATTTATATGATCATTAAATGTATCATTGATCACAAACATACAGCTGATCAATGCCCTCCTCACAAACCGGCTCCCCCCTTCCTGCGGAAAATTCGAAGCGTTCTTTACCCCTTGGGCATATAATAAAACGTATGTGGATACACGTGCGCTCTCACCCCTTATTTCGGAAAGGCCCCCTGGATACGCATGCCTAATCGAGACTTTGAATATTCGCCCCTTGCCCGCCTGTTTGCTGCTTTTACAGCAAGCTGTTTTTGTGGGCTGGCAGCCCTGGGAGCAATAGCCTTCTTCTTTGAACAAAGCCAACTGGGGCTCTGGTTGGCCCTGCCTTTTTTAGGCATCGGCCTGTATTGTTTCTGGGCCCTTTCACAGGCTCCACAATCGGTTCGCATCGCAGGAGACACCCTGCACGTCAAAAGTGCATTTAAAGTGCAAACCCAAGCAATTGAAAACCTGTTTCGGCTGAAACAAACCCTGCGCTGGATTGTACTGGAAGGCATTGAAGGGGATATTCGCCTGCATAAATTCTATGCCCAGGACGATGCCCGCCTGTTTTATTTTTTGCAGGCCCAGATTCCTCATCTCGCCCCCCCATCGCAGCAACAAGGCCTATTTCCTTTTTACTATCCAGGCAAAATTAAATCCGCGATCTTTACGGGTTTGGTTGGGCTGCTCTTGGGAGTCTTTGGGGGAGGAAGTTTGGTTTACGCCCTTTCTGCGCTGAGCAGCCCCTCACAAAAATGGATAAGTGGGATTTTCGGGCTGATGAGCCTGCTCTTTGGTGTTTTGTTTGTCTATTTAACCCTGTATGAATTCGTTTATCTGACTGTTTTTACCGCAGAGGGCATGACCCAGAAAAGTCTGCTGCGCACCCGCCAGGAAATCCTGTCGGGCTTGCAGGGCATTCGTTCAGATTTTGAAATCCGCCAGGTCAAGGGCCTGGATCGCCGGGTCTATTATCTGGAGTTTGTTTTTTCAGATCAGCGTATCTTCAAATGGGTGCCCGATGAATTCTCTTTTCCGATCGACTATATCGACGCCGAGGCCCAAGGCCAAATCAAGCAGTTGAAAACACAGTTGGAACAGCTTTATCTGACTTCAGAAATCAGGTGATTTTGAAGTGCTTCTGGCTTAATCGGGTAAAATTCAAAATTGACTACGATGCCCATCTCAGTTCTTAGCTAATAACTTAGAGTTTAACTCTCACCCAGGATTTAAGACGGTCAGTAGTTCAGAATGAAAGTTCTTCGCACCTTGAATCACGAGATTCGGGGTGCGATTTAAGTTTTTTGACACAGGAAAGGTCT
>PFGG01000047.1:74628-76750 GCA_002783405.1 bacterium (Candidatus Blackallbacteria) CG13_big_fil_rev_8_21_14_2_50_49_14
AACGTGAACAGCGCTTTCTGTGTCAGTTTGGCGTAACGCTCAAAAAGTTCTTTCCCCGTTTTCAGGACTGGCTTGAAGACATTTCAGACCCTCGCCAAGAGGCAAAATGCAGTTATTCGTTGGATGCTTTGCTTTGGTTGAGTCTCCTGGCGATGCTCTCAGGGCAGGAGTCACGTAACCAATTCAACGAAAATCTATTCACCCAGGAAACCAAAGCCATTCTCGAACATATGTTGGGGCTCAATTTGCCCAGTATTCCCCATGGCGATACCTTGGCCCATCTCTGGAAAAAACTGCCTCCAGAGGCACTGGAAAAACTGCGTTTGGCAATGATTCACAGGCTCTTACGCAGTCGATGTTTGGAGCGGTTTCGCTACGGCAAAAGATATATTTTGGCTCTTGATGGGACTGAGATTTACCGCTGGAAAGAGCGGCACTGCAAACATTGCCTCTTTTCTGCCTGTGGCCCTGAGAAAGAGCTTCAGTTCTACCACCGGGTGTTGGAGATAAAACTGATCTCTCAAGATGGTTTTGCCATTTCATTGCTTTCAGAGTTCATTGAAAATGAGGGGGGCAAGCCTGATGAGAAGCAAGACTGCGAATTAAAGGCTGCCTATCGTCTCTTGGGACGCTTAAAAAAGCATTTTCCACAGCTCAAGGTTATTTTGCTCGCCGATGGGCTTTATCCAAAAGGCCCAGTCTTCAGGCTCTGTGAGGATGCTCAGTGGAAATATCTCTTTGTGTTGCAAGATAAAGTTTTATGCTCCGTCTGGGAAGATTTTGAGGCGTTAACCTTCATGCCATTGAATGCTTTGGGCGTCAAAGACAAAGACCCGCTTAAATGGATTGAAAACAAGCTGTACCGCTGGGTGAACCATCTTTCCTACCAGGGTGAAAACTTTGACGGCCAAGTCAATGTCATGGATATTCTCAAAGCTGACGAAACCGGCGAATTACAGCGCAGTCGGGGATATATTACCAATCTAAAACTCTCCGAGGACAAACTTCTGAAGATTGAAAATCTGGCACAACAACGCTGGAAAGTCGAGAACCAGGGTTTTGACGTTCAAAAACGGCATGGTTATGCCTTGGAGCATGTCTGGTGCCGTGATAGCAATGCGATAAAAGTGGTTTATCTCTTGATCCAGATGGCCCATTTGCTCAACCAACTCATGATTCGAGCTGATCTGCTTGAATTGAAGCTTGAGAAACTGAGCTTAAAGTCTTTTTTCAAACTCTTTTTACAGGCCCTGACACAATCTTGGACACAAAAACTCCAGCAAAATTGGGAGGCTGTCAAAAACAGGCAATTTCAATGGCGGGACAGTTCTTAAATGTTCTTAGATGAAAGGAGGTGATGATTCCCTTTACAGGGCTTGGCCCTAAACATTCTCAGAGGATTTCTGGCTCGATCCAGCTCTATGATGGTGCCTACTTTTTCCTGTACAGACCCTGCTCTATGCCTCTGTTCTTGCTTTTCTCAACTGAACTCAAAAATTCAGTCTTTCATTCTGAAGCACTGTAAGACGGTCATTGAATTTGATATGTATTGAGCGTTTTTAGTATAATGGTTTAGAGGTTCAGCCCCATGATTCAAGATAAGCAATTACTCGATGAGTTCCATGCTTTGCCACCTGACAAACAGGCTGAGGTCATCGATTTTATTGGCTATTTAAGAAGCAAAACGCTCCGCTCAACAAATCAACAAGCCTCAAGAGGTTCATATGGTTCCTTGAAAGGTACTTTTCAGATGGCTGAAGATTTTAATGAGCCCCTGGAAGACTTTCGAGATTACATGGAATGAAGTATCTACTGGATACTCATACTCTGATTTGGAATTTTGAAGCCGATCCCAATTTACCCATTCATCAGATCTTGCACAGGAGACTCTGGCATTCATGCCGGAGAGGCAGAGCGCATCCGGTGTAAGCTGGACGAGTCTTTCCCGCACTCTTTTTCCATGTGTATTTTGTTGAATACTTAGATGATATCATATGAATATGATTATTCAGCGAACTATTAAACTTAGATTGCATCCAGCACCTGAGCAATCGTCTATTCTGACTCAAGCTATTCAGGCCTATACAGACTCTTTTAACCAAGTTTCTGCTTATGGTTGGAC
>PFGG01000048.1 GCA_002783405.1 bacterium (Candidatus Blackallbacteria) CG13_big_fil_rev_8_21_14_2_50_49_14
TTGCAGGAACACAAGATATTGCTTATATCACCCCCAATGGGGCCTCAGGAGACCCACTCAGTTGGATGATCGGCAGCCCGATTTATTTTAAATATGTGCTGTGCTGATCAAGAAAATGCTCTGGCAATTGAAAGGCCTCTCAGAGGCGGCCCGATCAGAGCCGAGGCTCAAGCAACTGTGCAAAAATCTCATTGCTGAGCATCACACTCTCAGGCGCGAGCTTCCAATGGCCCTGCTCGCAGAACAGGCGCCCTTCTGCTTGCAAAGCCAGCAGTTCAGGGCTGGCTTGGGTCAGGGGCAGGCCAAAATCCGCTTCAAAGCGCTGGGCATCCAGCCCGGTCTGCAGCAAACGCAGGCCGAGCATGATCCGTTCGGCGGCAGCTTCCTGGGGGCTTTGTACTGGGGTGTGTTCCCAGGCCCAGTGCCCGTTTTCAATCTGTGCATAATAGTGCAGCAGATCCTCTGAATTGGCATAGCGCCTGTTTTGCCAGTAGCCATGTGCGCCCACTCCGGCGGCCAGCACAGGGGCTGCCAGCCAATAGAGTTGATTGTGCTGTGAGGCTTTGCCGGGCAAGGCCCAATTGGCAATTTCATAGTGATCATACCCTGCCTGTTGCAGCCGTTCACAGGCCCATTGGTACATGGCCACTTCTTCGTCCTCGTGGGGGCGGCTCAGCCTTTGCTTTTGTTCCAACCAGCCAAATTCTGTGCCAGCATGCACTTCCAGCCCATAGAGTGAAAGATGGCTGGGCCGATGGTTCAGGGCCTGTTCCAGGGTATTTTGCCAGCTTGCCAAATTTTGGCCTGGCAGGCCAAAGATCAGATCAAAGCTGATATTTTCAAAGCCACTCTCACGCAAAGCCTGCAGGCAGGTTTGAATATCTTCAAGGCGGTGGCTGCGCCCACAGGCTTCCAGCTCAGCGGGGTTGAAGCTTTGAATACCCAGGCTGATGCGGTTGATGCCCTGGGTCCGACAGAATTCAAAATAAGCTTTTGAGCCAGTTTCGGGGTTGACCTCAAGGGTCCATTCTTTGATCTGGCTGAGATCGAGATGCTGGCGCAGGGCGGCGATCAGCACTGACAATTCTGCCTGATTGAGCAGGGAGGGGGTGCCTCCTCCCAGATAGAGCGTTTCAAGGGTCTGTGGAATTTGGCCCAAGGCCTTGAGTTCGTGTCCGAGGGCTTCCAGATAGCGGGTGATTTGGGTGCGTTTCTGCAAAACCCGCACGGTAAAATCACAATAGCGGCATTTGCGCAAACAAAAAGGCAGATGCAGGTAAAGCCCACGGGCGGGGAGGGTCATGGCTGTGACACAGAACCAGGATCGACCAGAAAGCCCTTTAAACTGGTGCGCCCCAACAAAACCTCGTAATCCAACTGGCTGCGTTCGGCCAGGGTAAACTCGGCTTCGCGTTTGAGCCCTTTGATCAGAAACGGAATTTTAACCACCTGTCGGTGGCTGATGCCATGGGCGTTGCGCACGGTGGTCTGGCGAATGGGCGTTTTGAAGCCCAGTCTTTGCGCCAGATCTGCATCAATACTGGAAAGGGTTGCGCCTGTATCTATCCGGGCTAAAATTTTGACTTGGGGCTTGCCCAGCAAAACAACGGGTTCCACGGCTTGAATAATGATTTTTTCCTGGCAGGGAGACGGGCTGTTGGGCACGGCCTGGGCTTGCGAGCTGCCCAACAGGATACTGAGCAAGAGAAGCAGACGCCAACTCATGCGGGTGGCTCTTGAGGGGCAAACAGACTTTGCCGCATCAATAAAATCGCAAGAATTCCCAAAAACGGCAGCATCACAAAGGGGTGGTGTTTAAACAGCGTGGGAATGAGCAGGGTTAAACCCAGAAAGGTCAGAAAAAGGAAAAGGATTTGCTTGAGTTTGTCTTTCATTTGAGGGGCTCCTGTTGAGCTGCACTTTTTTCTCGGGGTTTCAATCTCCATACTGGATCCTGGCGCAGATACCCGAGTTCGGTTTCCAGGCGGCTCAGTTCATGCAGCGCCAGGGCGGGAATGGGTTCTGGCACAGCCAAAGGATCCTGGTTCAGAATTTCCTGGTTGATACGCTCCAATTGTTCTATTGAGGTTTTTAATTCCTGAATGGCGTTTTCGAGTTCGCTCTGGCGTTTGAGCAGGTGTTCCAGGCGTAACTGCTCAAGCTCCTGAAATGCGTGTTGCTGTAAAAAATAATTGACCTGGTGCCGCTGTTCAACAATTTCATGGATCAGGCGTTTGAGTTGATCCACACCCGTTTTGAGGTGGGGGTTGTGATTCTGGGGATAGAGTTCCAGTAGGTTTTGCAAACTGAGCGCTTCGGTCAGCATCTCTTCCATGCGGGTTTGTAATTGGGCCAGTTCCTGCGCTGTTTTTTGGAGTAAACTTTCGGGTTCAAGTTTTTCAAGTTTAAAGTGGTGGTGAATTTGCACCAAACGCTCGCTCAGTTTGTTGAGGCGGGCTTCCAGATTGGGCAATTCTTCAAGCAGGGTTTCAAGTTTTTGGCTCTGTTCGGTCAGCCTAGTTTTGAGCTTTTGCGCCTTTTCCAAGTGGGCCTGTTGATTTTCACTGGCTTGCTGCAGAGCGGCGAGCACGACCGGGCGAGTCAGTTCATTCAGGGCCGGGAGTTCGGGCGTTTTTCCCCCCAGCGAACCGTGTTCAGCGTAGGCGGAAAGCGCAGATTGTTTCGGGGCCGCTGTGCGCTCTTTCGGAACTTTGCCCAGATTCAGCGCCGAAGCTGTTTCGGGATTGTTTTCAATGAAATCTGCCATGGCTTCTTTCAAACGCAGGGTGAGCTGGGCCGACCCCTTGGGTTGAGAACTGCCTTGGGCCGAAAGTGAGAGGGCAGGGCTGTGATCATCCAGCAGAATATCCAATTGGGCATGGGCAGGCGGGGTGTCAAAAAGCGGTTCCAAATGCAGGGGCAAAATTTGCTGCTTGCGAATTTTTTCACAGAGTGCAGTATCTTGGATCAAAAGCGGCTGGGAACGTTGGTATTTTGTCTTTTTTTGTGCATAGTAGTGTTTTCCCAGTTGCAGGATTTGAATACTGTCTGTTTCATTGATCTGAAGCGATTGCAGCAAATGGGTATCTGGGTGGGCATCAATCCGCAGCGAAAAATCCTGAGGCTCTTTGTCGGGCGGGGGGGCAGATTTTTGAAACCAGGAGGCCATGCTCAAGCTGCTTTCCGGGCTGGAAATTGAAGCCCTTGTTTTATCAGCCATTCTCGGGCAGGGCGAAGATCTTCCTGCTCCAGCTCCACCCAGTGAATCCCCGGATCTTTGCGAAACCAAGTCATCTGGCGTTTGGCATACTGACGGGTATGGATATGCATTTCTGCTTGAGCTGTTTTCAGGTCTGTTTTGCTATCGAGAAAGTCTGCGATTTCACGGTAGTTTAAGGTTTGAAGCAGGGGCAAATCCGCGCCATAGCGCTCTCTGAGTGCTTTGACCTCTTCGACCAGACCCCCATCAATCATGGCTTGAATCCGCCGCACAATCCGCTGTTCGAGCAAGGCACGGGGCATGCTCAGACCGAGGTAAATACAGGAATAACGCAGTTCACTTGAACGGCTTTGCTGTTCAGAGAGTGCTTGACCTGTCACCCTGTAAACTTCAAGGGCCCGGATAATTCTGCGCAGGTCATGGGGATGCAGTCTTTCGGCGCTTGGGGGATCAATCCGATGCAATTCAGTGTGTAAATAGCCTTCTCCCTTTTCGCTTTCAGCTTTGAGCAGTTCAGCACGCAGTTCAGGCTGGGGAGCGACCTCAGGAATTTGATATGCATAGAGCAGGGTTTTCAGGTAAAGTCCGGTTCCGCCCACAAAGATCGGCAGTTTGCCTCTTTGCCAGATCGCATGCAGGGCCTGCTCTGCCGCCAGGAGATATTGGGTGACGGTAAAGGTTTCACGTGGATCGGCGATGTCAAACAGGTGGTGGGGGATTTCTTCCTGTTCAGACAATGAGGGTTTGGCGGTGCCAATATTCAATTCGCGGTAAATTTGGCGGGAATCGGCGCAAATCAGCTCACCCTGATTGTGGCGCGCCAATTCCAGGGCCAGACTGCTTTTTCCTGAGGCAGTGGGGCCCGCAATCACGACGAGGGGGTTTTGGCTTGGATTCATGAGCAAACTTCTTCAAGGCGTTTCTTGTGAGTTTTCCTTACGCATGGCTTGAATTTCACGGCTTAAGACCCCTTCATAGCAGTCAGGGCAAATCCCATGGCTGAAGCGGGCATGGGTATGATGTGAGACATAGTGTTCAAGTTTTTCCCAGTAATTTTCATCATTGCGAATTTTTTTACAATAGGCACAGATTGGCAAAAGACCTCGCAATTCTTTGACATTGGCCAGTGCTTCTTCCAATTCATTCAAACGCTGCAAGAGGGTTTGCTGAAGGTTGAGAATGCGTTCGCCGACATTCAGGCGTGCTTTGAGCTGACCCGGATCGACGGGCTTAAAAAGATAGTCATCGGCCCCGGCTTCCAGCCCCTGAATGAGGTTCTGGGTGCCCTCCATGCCTGTTAATAACAGGATATATGTAGATTTGTGTGTTTCACTCAGACGCATGCGACGACAGAGTTCCAAACCATCGGGAGCCGGCATCAGCCAGTCAAAAATCACCAGGGGAGCGGGATCTTCTTCCAGCATCTGCCAGGCTTCTTGCCCATCTTTTGCTTCACTGACACGGTAGCCCCAACGGCGGAGCATATTGCTGGTGGTTCGCAGAGAGACAGGATCGTCCTCTGCTATTAAGATGTGCATTTAGGCTTGAAATTCCTGATGAACACGCTGATAAACCTGTTTGGTCTGATCGGCGATAATATCCCAGTTGAAGGTGTCAATCAGGCGCTGATAGGCTTGATCCACCATCCATTTGGACCAGTCAGGATGGAAGAGGACCTGTTTAATGCCCCAGGCCAAAGAATCCGGTGAACCAGTATAGCTTTTCATGCCGGTGACGCCATGCTCAACAATGCCTCCCAATCCGCCGGTATCTGAAACCACGACGGGGGTATGGGCTGCCATGGCTTCCAGTGCAACAATGCCAAAGGGCTCATACAGGCTGGGATAGGCGGCAACGTCGGCCACACGCAGAAGCTTGAGCAAGTCTTCATCTGAAACATAGCCGGGCAGAATCACCCGATCGGCAATGCCCAGGGCTTGTGCTTTGTAGCGCAGCTCTTCGAGCATCGGGCCTTTGCCTGCAATTACGAAGCGGGCATGGGGCACTTCCCGCAAAACCTCTGCGGCGGCTTCGACCAGAATCTGAAAGCCTTTTTCAGGAACCATGCGGCCTACGGAGACAATCAAGGGCTCATGATCGGCCGCCAGACGGCGGCGAAAATCCATGGCATCGGGAAAGGGAAACAGAAATTTATCGCGTTTAATCCCATTGGGGATAATATCTATTTTACTGGCGGGCAGGTTGTAATTGCCCATGACTTCACTTTTCATGGCCTGGCTGCAGACAATCGTGCGCCAGGATTCATAATTGAGATACCATTCCATGCTGTGCACATAGGCTTGGATTTTATTGTGAATTCCGCTCCAACGGCCCGATTCAGTGGCATGAATGGTGGCAATCAAAGGCAGATTGTACATGTGCTTGAGCGTGATGGCGGCATGGGCCACCAGCCAGTCATGGGCGTGAATGATATCAAAACTTTGGGTTTGCATGAGTTCCTGAACTTTACGCAGGATCCCAAAATTAAAATGGAGAACCCAAGAGAAAAAATCAGGCGCTTCAAATTGAAAATCTTTGACGCGGTGAATATTGACACCCTTGACCTGTGCGAAAGCGGGAGTCCCCGGATGATCGGCAGTGACCACTTCGACTTGTTCCCAGGCATGTACCAGAGCTTCTGAAATTTCTTCACTGTGTCGGGCCAGGCCGCCAACGACGCGTGGGGGATATTCCCAGGTCAACATCAAGATTTTCATAGTGTTCCTCTATCTACCCGGGTGAAAGCGATAGCCAATCCCCCGGACGGTTTGAATATATTGGGGTAAGTCTTCGCTCTTTATCTTATCACGGAGCCTGCGAATTTGCGCGTCGATAGTGCGTTCGTTGATGTTTTTGTTTTTGAGTAGATCAGTGAGATCCAGACGGGTAAATATTTTATCTGGAGACAGGGCCAGAATTTTAAAAATTTCAAATTCACGTTGGGTTAAGTGAAGGATTTTATTGCGAACCGAAACTTCGCGCGTTTGTGTATTGAAGACCAATTCGCCTGCTGCATAGAGTTTGCGCTTAATGGGAGCTTGGGGCGGGGCAAAGGCTGTCAGCTCTGGAAAATATTTTCCTTTGCGGCGCACAGCGGCGCGAAGCCGGGCACGTAATTCCCGCATGCCAAAGGGTTTCGTTATATAATCTTCGGCCCCCAGTTCCAGGCCAATCACTTTCTCAGTGGTGGCATCCAGGCCACTTAAAAAAAGCACCTGCATTTGGGGATGCTTTTTCTTGAGCATGCGACAGACTTCCATACCGCTAATATCCGGCAGCATGATATCGCAAATGGCGATATCAGGAGTGTTTTGGGCTGCTTTTGCCAAACCTTGGGCGCCATTCAGAGCGGTTTCAATTTTCCAGGGCTCAGTCACGAACATATCCTGAAATACCTGACAAAGAATAGGGTCATCATCAATTAAGAGGATTTTGGCGGGTATTTTCTGTGCTGCTGTTTTTTTTATGCTCATTTTAACTCCCTGGCTATCTACGCTTTTTTTGTCTGCTCATTTTGAGAGCGCAGCCCTCAAAATTTATAATTTTTTACCCTGTGTATACAGACTATTATGCCCAAACTTCAGAGCTGCTAAACAGACTTCGGCGTAAATTTATGCATAATTTCTGAATTCTCGATTGAGAGTTGGGGGGCAGTCATGCTGTTTGAAATTCAGAGGGGAGGGGGCTGATTTCAGGAAGAGGGTGTGCATAAAAAGAGAATCTCTTTGTAATTTCTGAGCGGTTTGGCTTGCTGAATCCTTAAATATATATTTCAATGGTTTAGACGAAGCCAAGGAGTGAAATGCCATGCAGGAGAATGTCCTGATAGATGTTATTGACGATCTGAAAGCTGTATTAGATCGTTTGGGCCATGATTATTCATTGATCAGGCATCCCGCTGGTGGACTGAAGCGGGTAGGCTCGGTTGACCTGCCTGTCAGCTATCGCCTGTTTCTTGAACATTTTGCGCCGAATGGTGCTGAAATCCGTTTTGCCCAATACCATGCCCTGACCTTTTATCTTCAGGATGAATTGGAGTTGGTGCAGTCGAAAAACTACAGCCAGGATGGCTTTCTGGTGATTGGGCTCTATGATGAACAGCCGCTTTTGCTGAAACTTTCTGATTCAGAAGAGGGGGATGCGGGGGTATTCAAAGCCTCCGGTCGCCAATATTTGCGTATGGCGGGTTCTTTCTTTCAGTTCTTGCGTATGTTTCAACTCAGTTTGGAAATGTTGGGCTCTCTCAGTGATTTTGACGAGGCGGTGCCCGGCTATCAAGAAGAAGAGGAAATGGGCTATCACGACAGCTATGAAGATGTCGGAGCCATGCGATCGCGTGAGGAATTGCTTGAAGAATTCTATAATGAGCTTGAAATGATCGATCCCGATGGCGCTGAAAATTGGGGGTTGGACTAAGTTTCTGTCCCTGCAAAAAATAAAAAACAGGCTTTGGAGTTCTCCAAAACCTGTTTTTTTGTGTCTTTACTGGGGCAGTTCTGGTAGATCCAGAGAGAGATCACTGCCCGTATCGGTGGGCAGGGTATCGGTCATGCCACTGTCCATGGCAGCAGGAGCGGTTACGCTGCTGGCATCGACCACAGGGGCGGGTTCAAATTTGATCACCTGAGCAGAGCGGTAATCGCGGGAGAAATCCGCCACAAACAGGGTACCTTCTTCATCGATGCAGATCGAAACCGCATCGAGCGCACCACTGCCAAAATTGACAATGAATTCACCATTTTTATCAAAGCGTTTGATTTCGCCACCATCCAGAACATAGAGATCGCCATTGCGGGGATCGACGGCCACATCTTTGGGCGCATTGAGGTATTCCTGAATAAAGACAGAGGGTGTGCTGCCTTCGATTTTATAAATTTTGTTCTGTACGGGTACATAGGCATTGCCTGTTTTATCGACAGTGAGATTGCCACTGGCATTGACTCCAGAAACCAGGGTACGGCTGACGCCTGTATCATCAGATTCAGCCACACCGCCGAGACCATAAACATAGGTTTTGTTGCCGCCGCTGGCAATATCCAGAGCACCATCAGAATCGGCTTTGGTCACACTGCCATTGCTGGTATCAATCGTAAAGGTGCCGCTTTTTTCGTCGACGACCAGAATCTGGCCTGCGCTGTTGAGGGTCAGGCCACGGGTGGTGGCATTGAGGGGATGACGCAGCCCCAACCAGGTAGAAGCCATGTTTTTCCAGCCGGAGCCATCGCTGCTGTTCATTTTGATCACGGTGCCTTTTTTAATCAGGCTGCGGGTATCAATCGCGGCGACATAGAGGGTGCCACCTGAAGCGGCAAGGCCGACAGGTTGCCAGAGGTTGAGCAGAGAATCCTGGTCGACTTTAAAGGCGCCAATCTGTTTGTTGGGCAGGGCGGCTTCCAGGGCTTTAGAGCCGATTTCACCCTGCATGCGAATGGGGTTATTTTGAGGAGGAACAGCCCGGTTGGGAACAACCGTGACCTGGGCTTTGGTTTCCAGTTGTCCAAAACGGAAAACCAGGGTTTGTGTGCCAGCGGGAATATTCATCAGGGTAAAAGCGCCCTGACGGCTGGTGGTTTTGATGTCGGGATTGCCTTCGAGAGAAATTTCAACATTGTGCAAGGGCTGGCCACCACTGCTGACCACCTGACCGACAATCGAACCTACCTGACCCAGGGTGACATCGGTCGGCAGGGTATTGTTGCTGAGGGGATCTGCAACCGGAGCTACATTCATCAGATTGGGATCATTCTGTTGGGCATTCATCAGACTGGTAGGGTAATAGGGGACAGGGGGAAGGGTATTGCTGCGGCTGCAAGCGGTCAATGAAGCCGCGAGGGTTAAACCGAGTGCCCAAAATTTAATATTCTTCATGATTGCGTTCCTCTTACTCTCTCATCCGTCATCGTTATAGGATGATTATCCAGCTTTGATTGACCAAACTTGTCAGGGCAAATTAAAATTCAGTTTAAGTCAGTTCAAACTTTTAATTAATTTTTTGCCTTTGGAGCCATTTTTATGAAACATCCCGATCTCTCCGGCCTGCAGGATCAGTTGCAACAGGTCACTCCTTATTTTGAAGCTTTGCGCCAGCAGATCCACCGCGTGATTCTGGGGCAGGAAAACCTGGTAGAGCGCTTGCTGATTGCACTCTTGGGGGATGGGCATATTTTGCTGGAGGGAGTGCCCGGTTTGGCCAAAACGCTTTCGATCAGTACCTTGGCCCAGGCTGTGCATGTGGGGTTTAAACGGATCCAGTTTACCCCCGATCTTTTGCCTGCTGATTTAATTGGCACCCGGATCTACAATCCCCAGAACAACAGTTTTGAGGTCAAACAGGGGCCGATCTTTACCCATTTTCTGCTGGCAGATGAAATTAACCGTGCGCCCGCCAAGGTTCAAAGTGCGCTGCTTGAGGCCATGCAGGAGCGCCAGGTGACCATCGGCCAGGAAACCTATTTCCTGCCTGCCCCCTTTTTGGTGCTCGCCACCCAAAATCCTTTGGAGCAGGAGGGAACCTATCCTTTGCCTGAGGCCCAGTTGGATCGTTTTATGCTCAAAGTTCAGGTCAATTACCCGACGCCAGCGCAGGAGAAGGCGATTATTCTGCAGCAGGTCAATCAGAATGAAAAACTAGAAGTTCAGCCGGTTTTAAAAGCCGAGGATATTGTGGGGGCACGCACCCTGGTCAGACAGATCTATTTGGATCCAGCCATCGCCGATTATATCGTGGATCTGATTTTTGCCACCCGTGAGCCCGAGCGCTACCAATTGGACCTCCAGCATTTGATCCGCTGTGGCGCTTCTCCCCGTGCCTCGATCTATCTTGCGCTCTGTGCCAAGGTGCACGCCTTTTTAAACAAGCGGGCCTTTGTGATTCCTGAAGATGTAAAGGCGATTGGTTTGGATGTTTTACGGCATCGTCTCAGTATTACTTATGAGGCAGAAGCTGAGGAAATTACCTCAGAACAGATCGTGCAGAAGATCTTTGAGAAAATTCAGGTGCCTTAAAGAGTTTGTTCAGGAAACCGAGGCCAAAATCCAAGCTTTTGTAATGAAATACACTGGCGCAGAGATGATTTAATGGTATCCTGATATCGGTCTCTTGATCGAAACCGCACTCAAGTTTGAAGCTATATTTAAGAAAAAAAGATGTTTCAGGTGACCCATGAGAAAGTCTGTTCTTGATTATATCCTCCGGATATACTTGCCTGTAACGCTCCTGATCGTCGTTGTAACTTATACAGTGACTTATTTTGTATCTCGAGATGAGCGTTACCACGTCGGGTATCAACCCACTCAACCCATTAACTATTCCCACGAACTCCATGCAGGGCAGTTGGCAATTGATTGTCAGTATTGTCATACAGGAGCTTCAAAAGGACGCCATGCCAATGTGCCTGCCGTCGAAACCTGTATGAACTGTCATACTGTGGCCCGAACGGATCGTCCTGAGATTAAAAAGCTGACGGCCTTCTATAAGGAAAATAAACCGATCCCCTGGCAGCGAATTCACAAGCTTCCAGAGCATGTTTATTTTAACCACAGCGTGCATGTCAACAAAGGTCTGGCCTGCCAGGAATGCCACGGTCAGATTCAAACCATGCCTGTCGTGGCTCAAGCCAAGCCGTTTATGATGGCTGATTGTTTGGCCTGCCACCGTACTGCGCCCCAGAAATATCCGCATCTGGTCAATTTGACCGGTCTGAAAAAAGGGCCGGAAAACTGTACAGCGTGCCACCGTTAACGGAGATAACCATGGAAGAAAAAAACATTCAAAACGGAAAATCCCCGTCAGGTCTGGGACGTCGTAAGTTTCTGGCCCTGATGGGCAAAACTGCTTTGGGAGCTTGGTTGCTGCAACTCCTGCCTACCGAAGCCTTGGCTTTGCCCCTGCCCTTAAAAAAACGTTCAAATTCTTTGCCGAATAACAGATATGCTGCGCGTATTGCTGTGCATCCGAAGGCAGTGAAGCGAAATAAATGAGGAACTGAGAAATGCAGCAGAATAAACCTACACTGAAATATTGGCAGGCCCTCGAAGAATTACAGGATTCTCCTGAAGTTTTAGAGGCCAAAGGCCATGAATTTAAACAAGGGGTCACCGATGATTTTGACCCCTCTGAAATGGGCGCCGTTTCACGGCGTCGTTTTCTTGCCGCGATGGGCGCTTCCGCAGCGTTTGCCCTGACCAGCTGTAAATCCTACATGGATCACGGCAAGGTGGTTCCCTACAATCACCAGACAGAAGAAGTTATTGTGGGCCGCCCCACATTCTTTGCTTCTGCTGTTCGCACCCGTGATGCCGCCTGTAGCGTTTTGGTACGTACACGGGAAGGGCGCCCTATTAATTTGGCGGGCAACCCTGAAAACCCCTTTAACCAAGGGCATATTAACAGCCAGTTCCTGGCTTCCGTGACCGCGCTTTATGATCCTGAGCGTTTGAGCAAACCCCATAAGCCCGATGGCTCCAAGCTGTCCTGGCAAGAGGCGGATGATGCGATTCGGAAAGCCTTGCAGGGAGACAAGCAGGTCGCCCTGATTGCGCACAGCATTTTATCTCCTGCTTTCAGCCAATTGCTGAAAGATTTTCAGGCGCATTATTCGAATGTAAAGGTTTATACCCACAATACTTTCCATGATGGCATGCGGCAGGCTGCCTGGAAAAAATCTTATGGCCAGGGCGTTTTTCCCGCTTTGCAGTGGGATCAGGCCGATGTTGTTCTGGCCCTGGAGTCTGATTTCCTGGGTGTTGAAGGCGATCTTGAAATGGCAAGACTTTTTGCCGATCGCCGTGACATTATGAACAAAGCCAGCTTTAACCGCTTTTATGTGGCCGAAGGCAATCTGAGCCAGACAGGCATGAATGCAGATTATCGTCTGCGTTTGCGGCCCGATGCCCAGTATTCTCTGGTGATGGGGCTTTTGAATGAACTGGGTTCTTCACTCAGTTCAATGACTTTGGCCTCTGTCGCCAAAGCGCATGGCCTTTCAGAAGCTGTGCTCAAACATTTGGTTGAAGATTTGAAAAATTCCCACGGCAAGGCTTTGGTCTATGCCGGTGATCGTTTGCCGGAGGCTGTCCATATTGCAGTCAATGCCCTGAATGATCATTTGGGGGCGAGTGCACTCTACCGTCAGGAAAGTTCTGTTGCTCAGCTTGAGGGCAGCTCTGTTCAGGATTGGGAAAAGCTCGTTTCAGATATGAAATCTGGAGCCGTGGGGGCTGTTCTGCATTTGGGTTCTAACCCGGTCTTTGAACTGCCCACTGATTTGGGCTATGCAGAGGCTGTTGCGAAGGTTCCCCTGATTGCCACCCTTGGCACTCAGGTCAGTGAAACCACTGCCAAGAGCACGCATGTTTTACCCGTGCACCATGATCTCGAATCTTGGGGTGATTTCAAATCCCGTACCGGCTTGCATCTTTTGCAACAACCTGTGATTCGCCCAATTCATGATTCTCGCCAAGCAGAAGGTCTTTTCCTGGCCTGGCTGAAGGGTGAAAGCTATTCCGAGGATCTGTATCTTCACTATCTTCAAGACTATTGGCAAAAACAGGTTTATACCAAAGTCAAGCCGCTGGCTGATTTTAAAACCTTCTGGAATTCTGCTTTGCATGACGGCTTTGTGCAATATGCCGAGCCTGTTGCAAAGCCTGGTGCATTTAAAGCCTCGGCTTTAAAAGAAGCTCAAGCCCCTGAAACCGGTAAAGATTTTGTCGTCTTGCTGGGCCGCAGCTATGCGGTCGGTGGAGATGGCGAGTTCGCTGGCAATGGCTGGCTGCAAGAAATTCCTCACCCTGTCAGCAAGGTGGTATGGAGTAACTATGCTGCGATTTCTGTGACTGCAGCCAATGAATTGGGAATTAAAACCGATGATTTGGTTCAGGTTCAGGTCGGTAACCGTACCCTTGAACTCCCAGCCCTGGTTCAACCCGGTATGGCGGATAAGGTGATTGCGATTGAGTTGGGCTATGGCCGTTCTGTCGCTGGAATGATTGGCTCCGAGGTGGGTTTCAATGCCCATCAGCTTTTGAGCAAAGCCGATCAAAACAATCCCTGGATTCTGAAAGGCGCTTTGAGCAAAGGCAATGGCAAGAAACATCTTGTTTGCACCCAATTGCACCACGCCTTCGATCTGGAGCGCGAACAGGATCTGCATATCAAACGGGGTATTGTCCATGAGGCCAATTATCCTGAATATGTCAAAGATCCCCACTCTGCAGCGATGCATACCCACCATCTGATCAATGTCACCAAAATGCATACCTATGAGGGTGTGAAATGGGCAATGGCAATTGATGCCAATAAATGTACAGGTTGTGGCACCTGTGTGATGGCTTGTAATGTTGAAAACAACGTTCCCGTAGTCGGGCCTGAGCAGGTAGACAAAGGCCGTGAAATGCATTGGATGCGTTTGGACCGCTATTATTCTGGTACGCCGGAAGAACCGACGGTTTCAATTCAGCCCATGCTTTGTCAGCACTGTGATAACGCGCCCTGTGAAGTGGTTTGCCCGGTCAATGCCACCAATCACAGCCCGGATGGCCTCAATCAGATGGCCTATAACCGTTGTGTAGGCACCCGTTATTGTTCCAATAACTGTCCTTACAAGGTGCGCCGCTTTAATTTCTTTGATTATCGCAATCGCTTTGCCAAGGCCTATTACCGTCAAGAAGTCCACCAACTTCAGCACAATCCAGAAGTGACTGTCCGTTCCCGTGGGGTGATGGAAAAATGTACCTTCTGCGTGCAACGTTTGATGTGGGCTCGCCAGGAAGCCATTCGTGAAAAACGGGCATTGAAAGGCAGCGATGTCACGACTGCCTGTCAGGAAAGTTGCCCGAGCCATGCGATTGTCTTCGGAGATATGAATGATTCAGAGTCTCCCATTATGAAATATCGCAAGCATGTGACTGGTTACCATGTTCTGGAAGAGGTGAATGCCCGCCCGAACGTGACCTATGTCGCAAAACTTAGAAATACACACGACCATAGAAATACACACGCGTAGGAAACCAACCATGCAGGTAGCAAACAGACCGAGTTCAGACGCCATCAATCCCGATGGCACTATCCGGGACTTTTCTGTTGAACCCTCGGTGGTTCGCAAAAGTCCGAGTCTTCATGACATTACTGAGGTGATTTCCCGCCCGATTGAAAGCAAGGCGACCCTGAAGTGGTATATTGCCCTGGCAATTTCCGCTTCCCTGTTGATGCTTGAAATGGTGTGCTGGGGAATCAGCTTTTATTATGGTACAGGCATGTGGGGGAATAATATCCCCGTCGCCTGGGCCTTCCCAATTGTTAACTTCGTTTTCTGGATCGGGATCGGTCACGCCGGAACCTTGATCTCTGCGATTCTATTTTTGTTCAGGCAGAAATGGAGGAACGGGATTGCCCGTTTCGCAGAGGCCATGACGATTTTCGCGGTGATGTGCGCGGGCTTGTTTCCGCTCTTTCACACCGGCCGTCCCTGGTTGCCGCTTTACTTATTCCCTTATCCCAATAAGCATGCGGTTTGGGTAAACTTTCTTTCTCCCTTGGTTTGGGACGTGTTTGCGGTTTCGACCTATTTCACCGTCTCTCTGTTTTTCTGGTATACCGGTCTGGTTCCCGATTTTGCGACCCTGCGGGATCGCACCTTGGGCAAAGACCTGATCAGCAAAATTAAAAAGACCATTTATTCTGTGCTCAGCTTGGGTTGGCGTTTTTCCAACCGCCACTGGCGCCACTATGAACGGGTTTACCTGATTCTGGCAGGCCTTTCAACGCCGCTGGTACTTTCTGTACACACGATCGTAAGTTTCGACTTCGCGGTTTCAGGATTGCCAGGCTGGCATACCACGATCTTCCCCCCCTACTTCGTTGCGGGCGCGATTTTCTCTGGTTTTGCCATGGTGGTTACGGTCTTGGTGTTTATTCGCTATATCTTTGATATGCAGCACCTGATTACCATTGATACCCTGGAGAAGATGAACAAGATTATTCTCTTGACCGGTACCATCGTCGGCTATGCCTACGGGATGGAGTTTTTCATCGCCTGGTACAGTGGCAATCTGATTGAACAGTTCACCTTTATCAACCGAGCCTTTGGTCCTTACTCCTGGGCCTATTGGATCATGATCAGCTGTAACGTTATCAGCCCACAGATGTTCTGGTTCCGTAAGTTGCGCCGTTCTGTGCCTGTAATGTTTATTGCCTCCATCTTCGTGAATATTGGGATGTGGTTTGAACGTTATGTCATTACCGTAACTTCACTGGCCCGTGAGTTTCTGCCTTCCAGCTGGGGTTGGTACAATCCGACACTGGTAGACTTCGGTCTCTTGCTGGGCAGCTTTGGGATGTTCTTTACCTTGACTCTGCTCTTTGTGAAGTTCATGCCCGTTATCTCAATCGCGGAAGTGAAGAGTGTGACGGATGAAGCCAAACCCAGTCACCACGGAGGTGACCACTGATGAGCAAGAAAACTGAGAATACAGTTATGAGCGAACAAAAACAAAACAATAAACTCTTCGCAATGACGGGCTTATTTGATACGCCCGACGAGATTATGCATGCCGCGAGCGAAGCTTCTAAAAAGTATCGCAAGTTTGATGTGCATACTCCCTATCCGGTGCATGGCATGGATGATGCCATGGGCTTGGGTGAGTCACCAATTGGTTGGGTTACCTTGATTATTGGGACCACTTGTATGCTCCTTTTCCTGGGCTTTATTGCCTGGGTTTCTCTGGTCAATTATCCCAATATTTGGGCTGGCAAGCCTTATTTCAACCTGCCGGGTTATATCCCGATTCTGTTTGAAGTAACGGTTTTGACCGGAGCGGTTTCAACCGTTCTGATCCTGTTCTTCATTGTCTCGGGTTTTCCCCGGAACAATCATCCCCTGCATGATACGCCTTATATGCAACGCACCTCTGACGATAAATTTGGTCTTTGTCTTGAAGCCGCAGATGCTGCTTTTGATGAAGCTGAAGCCAAAGGGTTGCTTGAGCAATTAGGTGCCAAGCAGGTTCAGCCTGTTTATTTTGACCCCGTTGAAGAAAAGTCAGGTCTTTCTTTGACCAGCCCTGTTTTTCTCGTGGTCAGCGCTTTTGTGACTGTGGGTATTGCGACCCTGGCCTATTTCGCCCTCAACCGCATGGTGTTTATGCCGCCCTTTACCTTTATGAATCAGCAGGAACGCGTTGTGGCACAAACGCCCAATGGTATTTTTGCTGATGGCCGCTCAATGCAGTTGCCTGTTGAGGGGACTGTCGCCCGTGGATTGATGCCCTATCCATTCAAGTTGGATGACCCCAACCAAGCGCAGGCCATGGCCGGTAAATACATGGCCAACCCCCTGCCTGTTACCGCAGCCGTTTTGCAGACCGGTAAAATGCAATTTGAATCCAAATGCAGTGCCTGTCATGGTTATTATGGCGAAGGTGACAGCCGTTTGCGTGGTTTATTCCCTGCACCGCCTACCCTTCACTCCAAAAAAGTGACAGAGTGGGAAGACGCGAATATTTACCACGTGATTACCAATGGTCAGAATCTGATGCCTTCTTATGCTAAGCAACTGACCCGTGATGAGCGCTGGGCGGTCGTTCACTATGTCCGCGCGCTCCAAAGATCTCTCAAGCCGAAGGAAACTGACGTGCAATGAGTAGTACAACACACGCTATACACTACGAAAAGAAAAACCTTCCGGCCCTGGCCGGGACCATCGGCTGGGGAGTCCTGATCGCTGGTCTTGCTGTGGCTGGTGCCTCTTTTGCCATGGATCCCCTGCGTGCCAAATACAGCAGCATCATGTTGTTTATGTTTCTGGCCGGTGTGGGTGTTTGCTCCCTGTTTATGGTAGCGATTGAATATCTGGCTGGTGCAGTCTGGAGCACTCCCCTGCGCCGTGTCTTTGAAATTCTGGCTTCGACAGTGCTGTTCTTACCACTGTTTGCCCTGCCGATTCTGCCCTTTATGCAGGATCTCTATCTCTGGACCCATGAAACCGATGAAATTCTGGCCCGTAAAGCAGCCTATTTGAATCAGCCTTTTTTCCTGATTCGTCTGGCTTTGATTTTGGGGATCTGGATTCTCTTCTATAAGCTTTATTCCAGTCGTTCGCTGAAACAGGATACGACCGGCGATCAGCAAATGACTCATAAAAATGTCAAAATGTCAGCTTTGTTTATTCCTGTTTTCGGAATTTCAATCACGGCTTTGGCGATTGACTTTTTGATGAGTTTGGAGCCCCATTGGTTTTCAACCATGTTTGGCGTCAATTTCTTTGCTGGCTCCCTGGTGGCAGCTCTGGGCGTGCTCACGATTGCTGTCATTTTGCTCAATGAAAATGGCTATTTGATCAAGGGGATTATCGGTGATCATTATTACAGTCTGGGTTTTGGCATGTTTGCGGGTTGTGTTTTCTGGACCTATACCGCTTTCAGCCAAGGCATGCTGATTTGGTATGCCAACCTGCCTGAAGAAACCCCCTGGTTTCTGCATCGTTGGGAAGGCAGCTGGAAGGTCATTACCATTGCCTTGATTCTTGTGCATTTTATTGGGCCTCTGTTTGGTTTGATTCAACGTAAAAACAAACGCAATCCCCATCGTATGCTTTTCATGGCCGCCTGGGTCATCTTTGCGCATATGCTGGATCTCTACTGGATTGTGGTTCCTGTTTTCCAACCCAAAGGTCCTACCCTGGCGCTGACAGAATTTGGTTTTATCGCCATCGCTGTGGGCTTCCTGATCGTGCTGGTCACCCAGCAGGCCAAAAAGAAAAACCTGGTCGCAATTGGAGATCCCAAGCTGCAACGTGGTTTGGCATTCCGTCTGTAGGAGAAACGAAATATGAAACTTTTGAAATCTCAACTGACACGCAAATTGCCTGCGGCTGTGATGGCCTGCATCGCGATACTTGGCGCTGCTCATCTGAGTAGTGGCCAAGCCTTGGCCGATGCGGCCCTCTTGAAACAGGTTCAATCTTCGGATGCCCAGGTTAAAAAGGGGCAGGAATTGTTTCTGAAAAACAATTGCAATTCCTGTCATGGGGATCAAGGCAAAGGCGATGGCTTGGCCGCAGCCGCCCTGAATCCCAAACCCCGTAATTTTCACGCCAACGCCAACTGGAAGAATGGCACTTCTTTTGCAGGTTTGTATAAAACCCTGGAAGAAGGCCTTGCCGGAAGTCCAATGTCGTCCTATGCGCATATTCCCGCAGGGGATCGCGTGGCGATTATTCACTTTATTCGCAGTTTGAACAAAAGCATTTATTCAGATTTGTCTGAAACAGAAGTGAATAAGCTGGATCAAGACTTTGGGCTGGCGAAAGCTTTGGCTTCCAGTGGTAAAAGCAAGGTGATTCCTGTGGCGGTGGCCATGGAAAAACTGGTTGCTGAAGCTGCCGGTGAACGCGCAGCGGTAGAAAAAGCCATGAATCAGATCAAGGGACAATCTGCCTCCTCTGGTGCCAAGCTTTTTCAATTGGCTGTTTATGATCCTGAGCGCGCTCTGACGCTCTTAAAACACTCCCGCCATTGGAAAGTCAATGTGCAAGAGTTTTCTAAGGTCGCGTTGGCTGATGCTTCTCACAATGGTTTTAAAAGCCGGGTTGCCAGTTTTTCACAGCAACAATGGCAGGAATTGTTTGATTATCTGAAGAAACTCCTGTGATCAGGATGCCGGACTCTGACTGCTTTTAACGGTATGCTATAATTCAGTTACCGTTTTAACTGATGACTGTATGTAAATACTTTTTATCGGTGGAATTATGAAGCAGGGCCCTCAGAGTCCGGTTCCTTTACGGAAGTTCGCTTCAAAAAAAATATGATTTGCTGAATGAGTGAGGAAAGAACGTGGTACGAGCGGCTGGAGTTACAGATGTAGGAAAAGTTCGTCAAATTAACCAGGATAGCTTTGAAATTCTGGAAGATCAGCATATCTATATTGTCGCAGATGGCATGGGCGGGCACGCCGCTGGTGATCAAGCCAGTCGGATTGCCGTGAAAACCATCAATGAAATTTTGTCTGCCTATGATTTTTCGACAGAAGCCCTGGATGCAGAAGAAAACAGCCCTTTGGCAATTGAAGAACTTATTCGCTATGCCCTGCAGGAAGCCAATGAGCAGATTCTTTTGGCTTCACTCAGCAATCAGCATCTCCAAGGTATGGGCACCACCGCGATTGTCGCGATTGCCTATAATGGCAGTGTGTTTATTGGCCATGTAGGCGACAGCCGAACCTATTTAATACGCAATCAACAGCTTTCACAATTGACAGAAGACCATTCTGTTGTTCAACAATTGGTGCGAGCTGGCGCGATTTCTGAAGAAGAAGCCGCTGTTCATCCTTATAAAAACGTCATTACCCGTTGCTTGGGAATGCAGGCCAATGTTGAGCCTGATACCATGGAGCTTGTTTTACAACCGGGCGATCGCATTTTGATGTGTTCGGATGGTCTTTCCAATATGGTCACCAATGCAACGATGCAAGAAGTTGTTCTGGCCAATGAAGATCCGCTTCCCGCCTGTGAAAAACTGATTGCCCTTGCCAATGAAAATGGTGGGACAGATAATATCACTGTTCTGCTCTTGTATAATGACTGATTGAATTAAGATGCGGATCGAAAAATTGAACCAGAAGTCTTATTGTAAATGACAAATAGCAGTCTGATTCTCGGCAAATACGAGATCATTGAAGAAATTGGCCGTGGCGGTATGGGTGTCGTCTACAAGGCCAAAGATGTTCGGATTGATCGTATTGTTGCGATTAAAGAATTATTGATTAATCCGGCCCTGGTCAAAGCGGCAGAGGAAATTATTGCCCGTTTTCACCGTGAGGCCCAGACTGCTGGCGGCCTCCAGCACCCCAATATTGTTACTATTCATGATTTTGGCGAAGACAATGGCAAGCACTATATTGCCATGGAATTTATTGAGGGCAAGAACCTCAAGGAATATATGGAAGATGGTCATTCCTTTTCCCAAGACCAGCTTTACGATATTCTGATTCAGATTTGTGAAGGTCTTCAGCACGCCCATGAACGCAAGGTCGTTCACCGCGATATCAAGCCCGATAATATTTCGATTACTTCGAAGGGCGTTGTAAAAATTACCGATTTCGGGATTGCCCGTATGTCGACCAGCAATCCCATGATGCAAATGACCCAGGATGGAACCATGTTGGGTACCTTGGGGTATATCTCCCCTGAACAACTGCAAAATTCCAGCGCTGTCGATCACCGGGCCGACCTCTTCTCTTTCGGCGCGATGATGTATGAACTCTATACCAGTAAATTGCCCTTTGATGGCGGCAATTTAGGTGCAACCATTCTTAAAATCGTTTCAGAAGATCCCGTACCTCCAACCCGTCTGAATCCAGATATGGATCCTCGGATGGAAACGATCATCATGAAAACCCTGCAAAAACTGCCTGATTATCGTTATCAGTCAGCTGGGGAAATTGCGAATGCAATCCGTCAGTTAAAAAGTGGAGCCGCAGCAGCTCCCGCCTCAGGCATGCCTGATGCTTCCGGCATGGTGGTTTGCCCCTGTGAAAAGAAAAACATGATCTTTGCAGGGGCTAAGTTTTGCCCCTATTGTGGCCTGAACCTGGATCAAATGGCGGCTGCGGCCCCTGCAAGTCCGGCCGTGATCCAAACGGTGCCTTCGCCCCGTGAAGAAAACTTTGATCGTGCCGCCGCGATGAATCGCCCCATGCTGCGCACCCCGGAAGAGGAGCCTGCCAAAAAGCCTGAGAAAACAGAAAAGCCCAACGCTTTCCGTTCACGTCTTACCCATTTAATGGATTTGGCGACGACCTTCCAAAGCACGCCCCGTGTCATGGGGCAAAGTGCTGCTGCCCGGCCCAAAGATCCCAGGCAGGAGGCGGATCAATCTCCGGGCGCACGCCGAACCTATCATGCCGCCCAACGTTCCACGATTGAAACCTCCAGTCCTTTTGCTCATTTGAATACTGGGGCAACACAGCCTGGCCCCTCTCCTACTTTGCGGGCCACGCACCCTGGCAGTGTGGGCGGAGTAGGTGGCGGCGGCGAAGTTGACAAATCCTCTTTGCAGGTACGCTTTACTCATAAAATTGGACAAGTCGGTGCGGGTAAAGGTCAATTCTACCAACCCCGTGGTCTGGCCATTCATCAGGGCATGATTTTTGTCGCGGATACCCAGAATCAGCGTATCCAGGTCTTCAATAAAATGGGGGACTGGCAGTATCTGATCCGCTCAAGCAGTCAGCAGGAGTATCTCAAAGCCCCCTGTAATGTGGCAGTCAGCAAGCAAGGATTGATTTATGTCGTCGATTCTGGAACCTGTCGGATTGCGGTCTTTGACACTTCAGGCCGATTTATCAAAGCCTTTGGCTCCACTGGCAAGGCCAAGGGTGAGTTTTCGAACCCCTATGGAGTGGCGATCAGTTCCAAGGATGAAATCTATGTAGCGGATACAGAAAACTCGCGTATTCAGGTTTTGGATAGCAATGGTCAGGTTTCCAAGATTTTTGGCCGCCCTGGCACCCGACCGGGTGAGTTCAAAACCCCTTATGCGATTGCCCTGGATTCAAAAGACAACCTCTATGTTTTAGATTATGGCATTCCTCGGATTCAGGTTTTGGATCGCCACGGGATTTGTCGCCTTGAATTCGGCAAGCGTGGGGTGCGCGATGGAGAGTTCAGTATTCCTCGTGGTATTTCAGTGGATCTGAAAGGCCGGATTTATGTGGCCGACACCTTGAATCACCGTGTACAGGTCTTTTCACCCAAGGGTGAATTTATTGAGTCCTTTGGCTCGAAGGGCCGTGGTCCCAATGATTTCTGGGGGCCTGAAAGCATTGCCGTTAGTGATGAAGGCGAAATCTTTGTGCTGGATAAGGGCAATTCCCGTATTCAAGTGCTGAGTGCCAGTAATTTTTAAAATTTTTGCAAGATTGATACACATCTCTTTTGGGGAACACCGGTGTAAATCCGGGGCTGTGCCGCAACTGTAACCTGCCAAGGAAGCCAGACTGCCAAAGAGAAATACTCTGCGCGCACAGGAAGTAAATTTATGCGTTTTCTGATCGTTTTCGGACTTTGGCTTTTTATCAGTTTTCCCGCTTGGGCGTTTGATGACTTTTTCGGGCGCTCGCTGGTTTGGCCAGCCCATCCCCAGCGAGTTGTCTCGCTCTCGCCTGCTACTACCGAAATGCTCTATGCGGTGGGAGCTTCGGCACAGCTCATCGGGGTTACCTCTGATTGTAATTATCCTGTTCAGGCCCGTCAAAAAAAGCAATTGGGGCGCTTTGGCAATGTTCCGCTTGAGACTTTGGTCAAGCTCAAGCCCGATCTGATACTTGTCACTGCTGATATGAAGCGGGTGCTTGCGCCTTTAAAGCGTTTGAAGGTTCCTGTTTTGGCTTTAGAAACTCCCTCTGTAGCTCAGATCGGACGCAATCTTGAATTGATGGGGCAGGTCACAGGCCATGCACCGCAGGGAAAACAGGCGGCTCAGGCTTTTCAAGAGCGTCTCCAGCGTTTAAGAGCCCGTATTCCGCATCAAAAAACAGCTCCCCGTGTTTTTTATCTGTTGTGGGATCAACCTTTGATTTCAGCAGGTTCCCACAGTTTTATTGGAGATATTCTGAACCTGGCAGGCGCTGAAAATGCCGCTCCCCCAAGCCAGGCCGCTTTTCCACATGTCAGTTTGGAACACTTATTGCGCCGCGATCCCGATGTTCTGATTCTTCCTGAAACTGTCGCCCCCCGTATTCACTTAGAGCGCCCTCCCTTTGAGCGCCTCAAAGCGGTTAAAAAAGGACGCATCTTGCGTATCAACGATGATTTGATCTCGCGGCCAGCACCGCGAGTACTGGATGCCCTTGAGCTTTTGATCCGGTTTTTGTATCCCCGTACTTAGGCTTCCTCTGCCCTTGGCAAATATTGTTGAATGGCATGGCTCAAGTCTTCTTCAAGCTGTGTGCTGAGGTCTTCCAGACTGCGCTCGCTTTGAATAAAATCTTGAATCAGCGGAGCCATGCGGTTGATAAAAAAACCAAAGTTTTCCAGGCTATCGATAATTAAGGCTGCAGGGATATTCCGGTTTTCTGCTTTGAGGCCATAGTGAAAAAAGATTTTTTGTTCGGGATCCAGGTCAAAATGGCCGATTGGCATGATGCGATTGCAGCGGGTGAGAAACTGATAGAGCCCAAGCAAGCGTTCAGCGTTCAGATTTGCCGCATCTAAAGAAGAATGCACAAGAAACTGCAAGGTGACAGAATTTTCAAGTTCTTCTTGAATATCGGGCAAGGCTTCGGAGCGCAGTAAATCTTCGCTGAAAAAAATTTGCGCAATGGTACTGAACTCCTCTTGGTCGGGCTCTTGATCCTCATCTAAAGCAACCAGCAGGGCATCAAAATGATTTTCTTCCCCCTGGGGGATCAGATGGCTGTTGAAGCCCACATAACTTAAAATCTGATGCAGACGTTTTAAAGGGGTTTCAGTGTGTCCTTGGGAGGCGACTGTGGATAAACTGTTCATGGTGATTTCTCCTTGGGTTGAATTAGAAACGGGGATCGAGGGTCATGCCGCGTTGCATCAGAGCCATGGCCTGTTCTTTGGGCAGTTTAAGATTGACATGCAGAACTGTTTGAGCCAGATAGAGCATGCCCTGATCTGGTGGCGAAGCGGTTGCGCCTTCATAGATGGCTTCACTGGCATGTTTGGGTGAGGTGGCCAGCAGCGACAGGGTTAACTGTGTTTGCATGCCCTGAAGCTTTTCAATCGAGCCCCCCAGTGCTTGCTCATGTTCTTCCAGTCGGCCCAGCAATTCTTTCATGGCATCAATTTCCTGACTGCGCTGTTGTGCTTCTTCTGAATCCTGGGGAAGAATTCCCCGGCTCATCTCCTGATGCAAATGGTCTATTTTCAGGCTGATATTGTGTTTCAAATTCTGGATCTGTTCCTGGGTTTTGCCCCGTTCCTGTTGACCATCCTGAATTTTGAGTTTGGCCTGTGCCTGGCCCTGCATCAAATGCCCAATCTTTTTCTCGCGTTGTCCCATCCGGTATTTGGCGTAGGCGAAGCAGCCCACGGTTCCTGCCAGTGCGACCCCTGCTGCGATCCAGCCTACGGGTGTGGCCAGCGCGCCCACGGCGACTGCAATCCCAATTGCACCGGCGGTCATGCCGACCAGGTTTTTGATGATCTTGGCGGCCTTGAATTTGGTGTCGCCTCGGCTGATAATCTGCTGGGCGACCTGTTTGCTCTGATCTGACAGAGGGTGGCTTTCCAGGTGGCGATGCAGTTGCTGAATGCCAGCAATTTTTTCTTGCAAGGCCTCTGCCTTTTTCAGACGGCTGCTTTTGCTTGTGTACCAATGACCACTCTGTACTTCACCCAGCTGTTTCTGCAGCTTGCTCACATACTGTGTACGCTCTTCAGGTGAGGCCAGCGTGAGGCGGGCTGTTTCCATGCGGCTGAGGGCTTGTTTGCGTTTGGAGTAATTTTGGACCAGTTCGGCCCCTTCGGCGATGATTTGCAGGCCGCCGGCTACACCTGCGATGATATTGAGGGGGGCCCCTTTAACCAATTTGTCGGCTTTGTCCAGGTGGGTAAGAGCCTCTTTCCAGGAGTCTGTGTGGCTTTTGGCCCGGCTGATCTGGGCGATTAGATTGGCGAAAGAAGTCAGCGGAGAAATTTTTTGAAGCAGTCCAGCGCGTTCACTGGTGAATCCCACTTTGCTTTCTTTTTTGAGTGGACTTGCACTTTCCGCAATCTGGCGCAGATCCTTGCTCAATCCCTGGGCCTGAAATTGAAGGACCTCTTGTGCTGAACTCAGCATACTGAGCGCATCCAGTACCCGGTCGGGCAGTTGTGGGGAATTAATCGCTCCGAGCAAGAGCGTGCCCTGTGGATCGAGGCCCTGTTTTTTCAGGATTTGCTGGCCTTCACCCAGCAAGCGGGAAATTTTCAGTTCATCAGGCGAATCCAATTCCCGTTCCTGCCTGATTGCATCCACCAGACTACCGAGGGTTTTGCGGTCTTCGTGCATTCCTTCAATCCAACTGGAGAGTTGATGTCCAGACTCTTGAATTTTCTGGGCCAGTTTGCGGTGATCGGCATTGCGATAAAATCCACCAAAAACGCCTTTGTCGAGCATGCCAACGGGCTTGCCCAAATATTTTTTTAAGGTTTTGAGCTTGCCCAAGGATGGGGATTGTTCTGAGAGGGCTCTGAGATCAATGGTTTCGATTTCTTTGAGAATATCTTTGATTTGAGCTTTGCTTCCCAGTGCTGGGGTTCGGGTTTGGCTGAAGGATTTGGGGGAGGCCTGCACATGCTCCGGGGGAGAGGAGGGTTGGGGGCGGGGACGCGAGACCTGACTTAACCCTCTCAGTTGAAAACTGCTGCTGCTTCGGCTGATACTGAGATCACTCATTTTAAAAGTCTCCTCTTTTTAGGGTGCTGGGGTTACCTCTTCCACTCTGTCCAGGGTTTCGTGGAAGTTTTCAACTTCTTCGAGCAGGGCTTCATAATGCCGAAGAATTTCTGGAATTTGAATTTTCTGTTGTTCAAGCATATCCAGTTCATCCGCAAAATGATCACAATCGTCAAAAAATTCTTCAAGATCGAGATTCAGACGCTGGTGTTCTTCAGGAGAGAGCAAGAGCTGTGCTTTTTCAAGATCGGTGCGTACCCGTTCTTCTTCTGAACGGATTCGATCTTCCAGTTGCAGAATTTGTTTGGAGAGGCGGATAAACTGTAATTGACGGTTGAGAGCCAATTCTAAGGGATGAAGTTTTTGCTCAAGTGCGAGCACTTCCATCTCCTCAGAAAGAGCTTGCAATTGAAGACGCAATTGCTGTTCTCGTTTTTTCCAGGCTTGGTAGTTTTGGATCAGGTGATGCAGATCTTTGGGGCTGTGTACAGGCTGTGGGGGCAAGGGAGGTTCCTGCATCAGCGCTTGAAGCGCCTGAACAATGGTTTTTTCAAGTGCCTGTAAAACAACTTCAGGATTTTCAGACTGAGAAACAGGGGCAGAAATGAGGGGCTTAGAGGGTTGCGTGGAGAGTGCTGAGCCTGTCTGAAGGATATCCAGCATCAGTAAAATATCTGGATCCTGGGCTGAGATGCGTTGGCCCTCTTTGAGATAGTCCAAGGCCCGACGATAATCGTGCAAACTGATTAAAAGATAGGCCATGCCGATATAGGCGTCGATATGACTGCGCGCATTTTGTATGGCCTCACCAAAATCTTGGCTGGCAGCTTTCAAATGTTCTCTTTTGAGGGGGTCTTCTTTCGCTTCAAGTGCGCTTTGTAGATGCTCAAAACCACTTTTACAGAAGTTTTCTGAACGTTCAGTTCTTGCATCCTGCTGGGATTGGCGGAGATTTTGAATGGCATTTAAACTGTTTAAATTCATTGTGAGCCTCCATTTTGATTTTATTCTGCTGTTCCCTGAAATTGTATGAGCTATGTCAATTTTTTGCCGATAAATGCGCTCGCTTTGGGCTGCGAAGAGGCTTGTGTTTGAGTGCTCAGAGCCCTTTTCGGGATATGTTATACTTCAAGCTAAAGACTGCACAGGCAAGGTAAGTTATGTATCAGGTTCGTATTTTTGAGGCGGGAGACGCCGAAGAATTGCAAGTGGCATTGAATGAGTGGTTCGGGGAACATCCTGAGCTGGAAATCGTCCGTATTACTCAGAGCGAAAGTGCCGTAGCCGATGAAGACGGTGATCTTTGCGGAAACACCACCGTTTCTGTATTTTATAAAAGCTAAAAAGGATCTTCTCCATGAAAAAACTCCACAAGATGCTCATGACTTCACTCTTGGTTTTGGCTTGCAGCCTGCCTGTTACGGCAGCAGTGCAGGAAAGTCAGGTGGTGACGGTTGAAGGCGAAGCTGCGATCGAATCCTCACGTGCGACAGCCCGTGAGCAGGCCATCGCACAGGCCAACCGTCTGGCCGTGGAACAGGCTTTGGGCGTCTATGTGGTTTCTGAAACCCTGGTTGAGAATGCTGTGGTGGTCAAAGACAATATCCTGACCAAGGCCAGTGGTTTTGTCAGCGGTTATAAAATCATTTCTGAACAGGCCCAGGGCCAGATCTACAAGGTAAAACTTCAGGCGACTGTGGGAGTTGAGCCTTTGGTGGAACAATTGGCGAAAATGGGCCTTCTGCGTGAATGGACAGTGGCTGTGGTTTTGGCCCCCCCCGATGGCAAAACCGCACAGGAATCTACAGAATCCGCCAGAACCCAGCTCAATAGCTCTATTCTTGAAATGGGCTTTAAAGTGGCAGATGAAAATGCTCTGGTGCAACTCAACCAGCCAGCGATCATGAATCAGATTCTCAAGGGCAATTATATGGCGGCTCTGCCTGTTTTACGTGACAGTGGTGTAGACGTGCTGCTGGCTGGCAAAACTTTTACCCGTCCGACTGAAACCGGTGCCATGGAAACCTATGGCGGCATTAAGACCATTCTGACCGAAGGCCGGATCGATGCCCGCGCGATTCGGGTCGATACGGGTGAGATTTTAGCGGCTAAATCCTTTAATGGCGTGGCTGGGGGTTCCACTCAGGCGATTGCTGAAGCCAAGGCGATTGAAAAAGCGGCAAGCGCAGCGGGCCATTATTTTTCGGTTCAGGTCGCCAAATTGCCTGCTTCTACCACCCAGCACGTGCAGTTGGTGGTCAAAGGCCTGAGCTTTGCCCGTGAAAAGCAGTTTCAGGAAGCCATGCGCAAGGTCAGCGGGATTCGTAAACTGACCCGCAAACTCTATCGTAACCAGGAAGCACAGTACGAAATTGAATATGCAGGCAAAGCCGATCAATTGGCGGATTTGCTCTCTGAAAACGCAGGCCTGAAAAAGTTCGGTTTTGATATTCAGAGTTTGACCTCGGGTCGAATTGACGCCAAAGCCAAGTAGCTTTAATACACATTTAATAAAGATTTATCGGGTCTTTAGAGCAGTCAGAGTGCGAAACAGGCTATAAGATCTGTATCACGGTAATGGAAGATAGACGATGGAATTGCAGCCGCTCAGACAAATGATGACCCAAGCTTTGCAGAATGATCAGAAGATCAATGCTGCTGAGTTTGCGCCGATCAAAGCCGAGATTTTGAAAGATCAGAAAATCTCGCCTGAAGAGAATCAAATGCTGATGGATGCCCTGACCCAAGGGCAGTTTGAAGGCAGTCTTGTTCCCGCTGTGATTTCTTTTGTTTCTCAGGGCCTGCAGACCCCTGCCCAACCTGCTGCGCCAGCAGCTGAAGCCCCCAAGCCTGAGGCCGTCAAGACCCCTGAAGCCGAGAAAAAGGCCAGCCCCTGGAAAAAAGAATATTCGATTCAGGGCAATCTCAACCATACCTCCGTGAGTTCAGGCTGGACCAATCAGTATGGTTCAGAAAAGACAGCCACCAAAGTAGAAGGCTCTTTTCAAGCCCAGGTAGATTACGAAGAGGGCCGTACCAGCTGGAAAAACCGGATTTTGCTAGAGTATGGCAATACCTTTGTCAAAGGGGAGCAGGAGCGCGCGATTTCACGGAATAATCTTGAAGTGACCACTGAAGCGGCTCATAAAATTGGTGAACAGGGCAATCTGAAAGTTGAAATTCCCTATGTTTCACTTTATACCAAAGGCCCGCTGACCGAGATTGAGGGCCGCAAGTTCCGTGAAACCACGGGCGCCAAGGTGACCTATACCACCGATGATAAGCAGGGTGAGTATTCAGTTAAAGTGGGGGCTGGGATACAGCAGACCAATGATCCCGCTACCCGCCAGTGGAACAATGAAGTTGGCGTTGAAATGGTGGTTGAAGCCAAACAGAGCATGGGCTTTATGAAAGCTCCGATTGTGAAAGCCACGGGCATTAAAGAAGAAAACGTCACCTTTTTGGATCGCCTGGAGGGTACAGCCCAGGTCAATGCCTTTAACCCCATGCAGAATGGGGCAGATTGGGCCAATACCGATGTGGGTGTTCGTCTTTCAGGCCGTTATTATGTCAATGACAAGAAGAGTATCTGGGTGGGGGCTACCCAGCAATACCAATATGGCGGCAAAGCTGACAGTACCTGGGAACAGAAGTTTTCAGCGGATCTGGGCTTTAAATTTCAATAGATTTCAAGCTTGATTTCAAAGGGTCTTATACGGGCTTGAAAAATCAAAGGCCAAAACCTGACTAAATCGCAGCCAAAACAGCCTGAATAGCAGGTTTTTCCCGTTGCCAGCGTTGGTCAAGCAGTTTTTCCCGCTCCTGCACAAAGGCTTCAGAAAATGAGCGCAGGGCATTGTCTGCCAGATTAAAGGATTCATAAATTTCAATCACCCCATCGAGCAGGGCATTGAGCGGCCAAATCAAATCACTTTCCCATTCGGGGTGGGCATCCAGCAGGCGGGCCATGCTCACGGCAATGCCTCGGGTGCAGTCGTTGAGGCGGTATTTTAGGTTTTGCGTGCCCAGTACCTGCTCTTGGGTTAAACAAAAAAGAAAAAGCGCACGGGCTGCGGGTTGTTCATGGGGCAGATAGTGCAGGGCGGTATCAAACAGATCGGAGGTGATTTTTTCGACCGCAGGGTGTTTGCGGGCAGCCAATTGCATCACCACCTGGGTGATTTCGCGAAAGTCGGCTTCCAGTTCTGAGTTCAGACCGAGATTGACCTGTTTCAGACGCTGGCTGATATGGTGGTGGAGCGCTTCTTGGTAAGCGGGTGAAAGCATTTCATGGGGTTCGAGCGAAGCCAATAAAAGTTTGCCCGTTTCAGGCAGTTTATAACGGGCGATTTCCTGTTTGGGGGCTGCATGAGGGGTGGGCATGCTCTGTTGTATGGGGGTTTCACTTTGCCAGCGTTGAATCCAGCCATATTCGTTTAACAGTTGCCAAAGCAGAGGGCCAATCCCTGCCTGCGGACTGTTCTGGCGTAAAAGCGCAAGATACATGCCGCTGTGGTTTAAAAAGAATTGGCGTTTGACTTCCTGGGCCGAGGGACTGATTTGAAAATGCTGCATCACCTGTTCCAAAAACTGAATTTCATGCAGCAGCAGGTTGCGGGCCAAGAGATAATTGCCTAATTTGGCCTGTTTGAGCAATTCTTCCAATTCGGCGCAAAGTACGGGCACAAATTCACGGGCAAAAATACTGAAGAGCGTTTCAGTTCCTACATCCAGACCTGTCAAACCGGCTTTGCCGAAGTGTCTGACCAAAAGGTAGATGCAGCCCATTTCCTGTAGACCCTGTACTTGATTGGAGGTAAGCAGGGATTGGATCTGTTTTGAATTGAGGCTGTCGAGCAGTTTGCCTGTTTCAGAAAAAAGCAAATTGCCTGATTTTAGCTCAAACAGGCGTTGCAGTTGATAAGTAACAGCAGAGAGGTGATAATCCTGCTGCAGAGAAGGCGACGACACTTAATAGAGGTCGAAGAAATTTCCCAGGTTGGCGCGACAGGCAGCCAGTAAAAGAGTGCTGCTGATCAGGAAGGCCCAGGTTCCAACGCGTTTGAGTGTATTCATCTTGATTTTCCCGCTGAGGTATTAAAGATCTTCAAGGAATTAGTATACCACAGACCCTCTGTTCAAGGGTATGGCGATGGCTGAGAAAGCTGCTTTCTCGGCCTTGGATCAGGGGCTGGCTTGCCGCACCCCAAAACCCTTGCGTTCCATTTTGCCCCAAGAGTGGCTGCGACGGGTGAGTTTTCGCCACATGCCCCGTGCGCGCCAGAGGGTGAGCAATTGGCGATAGCCAAAACTTTCAAGCAAAGAGGCAAGAATCAGATTGAGCAAATCTTTCATGCGCAGGTAGCGGCGGAAAGTCAACTCTTCAAGCGCGATTGCGAAAATCGAGACAATGCTGCCATAGACGAAGGCGACCAGAAAAAAGGCCATCATAAAAGAACCCGAAAGCATGCCCAAAAGGCCTGTGACCAAAATAGAAAGATAGCCTGTTAACTCAATCACGGGGCCCAGCATTTCCAGGAAAAAATAATAGGGATAAGCCAAGAGCCCAATCCGTCCATAGCGGGGATTAAAAAACATGCCCCGGTGTATCCAAAGTGCTTCCATCAAGCCTCTTTGCCAGCGGTCGCGCTGGTTGGCCAAGGTTTTCATGTCTTCAGGACATTCGGTCCAGGCCACGGGATCTGGAATAAAGGCAATATCGTAGGAGAGTTTCTGTTCCAGGCAATAGCGGTGAAGACGCACAATCAGCTCCATATCTTCACCGACCGTATCGGTGGCATAGCCGCCGATATCCACGATCAAAGAGCGTTTAAACAGTCCAAAGGCACCTGAAATAATCAGGGTGCCCCCCATTACACTCCAACCCATACGACCCGAGAGAAACGAACGTAAATATTCCAGGGCCTGAAAGCGGGCCAGCCAGGTTTTGGGCAGACGCACCTGTTTTACAATCCCGCTTTCGATCACACAACCATTGGCAATACGCACAATGCCTCCTACCGCCACGGTTTTACTCTCTTCAAGATAGGGGCGAACCACGCGCAGAAGAGCATCCTGCTCCAGCAGGCTGTCAGCGTCAATGGCACAGAAAAGGGGGGTTTGGCACATATTGATGCCCGCGTTCAAGGCATCTGCTTTGCCTCCATTGGCTTTGTCCAGCACCCACAGATTGCTAAATTTCAGACTGCGATAGACCGCGTGAATTTCTTGGGTTTTCAGATTGGAAAGCGGCGTGCGGTAGGCGGGTTCCAGATCGTAGGCGTCAATCAGACGCTTCAGGGTTTTGTCTTGGGAGCCGTCATTGACGACCAGCACTTCATATTCAGGGTATTGCAGGTTGAGCAGAGCGCGTATTGATTCTACACAGGTGGATTCTTCGTTATAAGAGGGAACCACCATGGTGATGGGCGGAGCCCCTGCTGAAGTCAGCAAATACTCAATGCTGACAGATTTTAAACGGCGCGAATATTTGCGCAAGGCCCCAAAGGACAGAATGCTGGTCACCACATACATACTGTTTAAGAAAAACATATAGAGCAAATTGGTAATGCTCAAGACCATCAGGAAAATAAAAATCGGTTTCATTGCTCTGTCTCGTTTGCGAAATCGTTTACAATGATAGCATTGTCCCCCTGTGGTTTAAGATGAAAAGATTTAGAATTGATTTAAAAATCGATTCGCTGGATAACGGAAAATTAAGTTGTGAATGAGCTTTGGACGCAATTTTTAGCCAAATGGATTTTTGGTGATTGGGCACATCAGTTCTTACTGATCTTGACTGTCTATATCTTGCTTTTATTGGTTTTGGCGCTGGGATTGGTTGTTTTGACCGTACGTCTGCACAAAGCCAATACGCACAAGGCAGAAAAATGGAAAGCGCTTGAAGCCAAGTGGGATCCCCTCACCTCTAGCATTATTGCGGGCTTTATGACCCCCCAAGCCTTGCTCGATAAAGTCGGGCCAGATGAGCAACTTTTTTTTGTGGATTATTTGATGCGCTATGTGCCGAAATTGGAGGGAGAGGCCCGTGCCACCCTGTGTGAAATGGCTGCTCCCTATCTGGATCGTTTGGCGGCCAGAATGGAAACTGGTGACGATGAACAGCGGGCCCGTGCGATTTTAACCCTGAATACCATGGGGTTCGATCGTTACCAGGATCTGATTGTCAAAGCCATGGACGATACCTCGCCTGTGGTTGCGATGTTGGCTGCCCGCTCTTTGGCCGACACAGGGGCGATTCGTTATCTCGAGATTGTTTTGGCGAAAATTGGCCTTTTTCGCAGTTGGAGCGCATCTTATCTGACTTCGATGCTGGATGCTCTGGCTCGCAGCGCACCTACGCAACTTTTGGCTTTTTTTAAAGAACAACAATATCCAGATTGGGTTCAGGCGATTATTCTCAAGGCTTTGACCCAGCTCAGTTGTGTGGAAGCGGTTCCGCTGGCGGCTCAATTGGTGCGTGAAGATGCGCAGCGAGAGGTGCAGGTTGCGGCTTTACAGCTTTTGGCCCGTTTGGGGCAAAGTGACTACAAGCCCTTGATTCGCAGCAAATGTGAACATGCGGATTTTGTGATTCGTTTGCATGCGATTAAAGCCTTGGCACAAAATGGAGATATGACAGATGCAGCGCTTTTAGAGCCCCTTTTGCGCGATCCCTCTCATTGGGTGGCTTTACAGGCGGCAGAGGCTTTAAAAATGATTGGCGATTTGGAAGCGCTTGAGCGTTTCGCTGACAGTGAAGACCCACATGCAGAATTGGCTTTGCAGGTGCTCTATGATCAGGATTCCTCTGCTGAGCTGGTTTTGGCAGCACGTTCTTCGGCCTTTGCCAGCAAGGTTCCCCAATGGCTGCGTTCAGCCTATCGCCGCAGTTCTGCTGTGGCCTGGCGGCGTGTCGGTCAGATTCTGTTTCAGCCCGAAACGCATTCTGAAGTGCGTTTGGCAATTGCCCGCAATTTGCGCCCAGAGGCTGATGCTTCGTTGTATCAAGAGGCGATCACGCAATTATTTCAGCCCCAGTTTAAGAGTTCGCCTCTTTTTCTGATTTGGGTGCTCTACCGCATGCGCCCAGAGCAATCTCTTGAAACCCTCAGTGAATTCTTTTTTCAGACCTCAGAGCGCGAAACACGCGCGCAGATTCTTAAAATTTTTCAACAGGATGCTTTGGCCAACCGAAGGTTTTCCAGTTTTATTCAACAGGCCAGTCAGGCGCTTTTGCCGGGTTGAACTCAGCCTTGTTTTTGCGCAAAATAATGTTTGACCTGGCTTAAGTAAGTTTCCAATTCATTCAGCAGGGTATGCGTTTTGTTGCGATCGCAGGCTTCTCCTGCTTCTTGCAGTTCTTTTCCCAGGGCCGTGATTTTGGGAAAACCATAGGCGGTTCCACTGCCTTTCATGCTGTGCCCCAGGCGTGTCAGTTCTTTAAAATTGGAATTTTGGAGATGTTCTCGTAGTTTGGGAATATCGCCGGCACGGTTATCGAGAAATTGAGGCACCAACTCGAAAATATCCGGGTCGATTTCCTGAATCTCAAGCTCTTGAGCGCTGGTTGGAGCGGGTTCGCTGCCAGCTGTGGCCACGCAGGAGAGAAAGGCCAGGGTATCGAGCAGATCCTGTTTGCGAATGGGTTTGGTCAGATAGAGATTGCTGCCTGCTGCCAGAATGGCGTCCCGAACACTGGTCAGGGCATCTGCTGTCAGGGCGACAATCGGAGCCGGTTTTCGACCTTGTTTTTGCTCCCATTCACGAATTTTTCGCGTGGCAGTATAGCCATCCATGATCGGCATCTGAATATCCATCAAGACCAGATCAAAGGGAGATGTGGTAAAGAGTTGGACGGCTTCTTCTCCGTTTTGGGCATCGGTAATTTTGTAATGGGGGGTGCCCTTGAGGTATAAATGCACCAAGAGGCGGTTATCGGGAGAGTCTTCCACCAAGAGCAAGCGCAAATCACGGTCGGGTGCCGTGCCTGACATCGCTGCGGGTGGTTTGGGCAAGCCCTGGCGTTTGGGAGCTGTGCGCACCGTGCCCTCCCCATTTTCAAAGCGCAGGGTGCATGAAAAGGTGCTTCCCATACCGGGTGTGCTTTCGACCCAGATATGCCCCCGAAAGAGCTCGACCAGCCGACGCGTAATCGCCAGGCCCAAGCCGGTTCCGCCATAGCGCCGGGTGGTGGATGAATCTGCCTGGCGGAAGCTTTCAAAAATACGGGATTGCTGTTCTGCAGAAATGCCCACCCCTGTATCGCGGACAGAGACCATCAGACAAATTTCACCTTCCCGTGAAAGCGTCTGATAATCATATATCTCAACGGTAACACCGCCTTTTGATGTGAATTTAACTGCATTTCCAATTAAATTCATTAAAATTTGACGAAAACGACCAGGGTCTCCGTTGATTTGTTCAGGCAAACTATCCGCGATCTGAACGCGCAGGGTCAGACCTTTGGTTTTAGCCTGTTTCTCAAACATGGTGAGAATACCATTTACAATCGGACGAAACCTGAAATTCTGGGTTTCAAGTGTGAATTTGCCCGATTCAATCCGTGAAAGATCGAGCACATCATTGATCAGATTGAGCAGGGTACTGCTGGCGTTTTTACAGACATTCAGATACTTTTCTTGTTCTGTATCCAGCTGGGTTTCTTCAAGCAAATCGAGCATGCCCATCATGGCATTCAAGGGCGTGCGAATTTCATGGCTGATGGTGGCCAAAAATTCAGATTTGGCTTTAGAGGCTTGAAGCGCCTGGTCACGGGCTTGCTGCAATTCAGCTTCGGCCAGTTTGCTTTCAGTAATATCTGAAGCGTAGATATTGACATAACCTTGTTCTTGAACGGGCACGAAATAAAAATGAAAAAAACGGTTATCGAGCTGAATTTCACTCTCCCGCGTACTTTCAGTATTCAAAGTTTCCTGTAAAGGGCCTTGCCAAGGCTCAGGAAAAGGCTGGCCCACCTTGCAGTTCCAGGTATCCAAAAGTTTTTGAGCATGGGGGTTGGCATAAAGCAACAGCCCTTGATGATCGACGCGAAAAACAGGGTTGGGATTTTCTTCTGGGAAACGGGAAAGCGAGGAAAGATTTTCTGCTTCCTGTTGAAAAGGGCTGATATCACGGTAGACCCAAAAATGTCCCAGGTAGTGGCCCGCTTCGATAATGGGCAGGTAGTCGCGTTCCAGAATTTTGCCATTTTTTAAGGGCAGGGTTTCATTGAGAACAGGAACGCGTTCACGCAGATGGGTTTCTGTCAGGCTTAAGAACTGTTCGGGTTCTGCGAACAAGGGGGCAGAGGCTTTGGCCGCTCTGTTTCCATCTTTGCCCATCAAGTTTTCAGGAGCGTCAGGCAAGGCAAAAATTCTGCAAAAGCTGTTGTTTGCCAAAGTGATACGGCGCTCAGACGTTTCCACGACAATTCCAGCCTGCAGATGGCGCACCAGAATTTCAAGCCGGGCTTTCAGGAGGTGCACGGGTTCATGCTCTTGCTCGGGGGCCGCAAGCAGGATGGGCTCCTCCTGAGCCAAGACGCTTTCTTGTGCTTCATCAAAGAGTTCAGAAAAGGGGTCTGTATTCATGGCTTTATCCTAACACAGGACAAAGGGCCTGTCATGATGTCCCGTGCGAGGGGAGCCAGGAAGTCTTTACGGGTTTTTCAAGCGCAGGCTGAGAATGGTTTCAATATGGCCTGTTTGAGGGAACAAATCGACAGGTTGAATGGCTTCTACTTGGTAAAGAGGCAGCAGGGTTTCAAGATCGCGGGCCAAGGCAGCGGGGTTGCAGGAGACATAGATCAAGGCCGGGGCTTGAAGCTGCAAGAGCGTTTTTAAGGCTTTGGGGTGTAAACCTGCTCGTGGAGGGTCAATAATCACGAGATCGGCGGGATGTTTTTCGATCAACTCAGGCAGGAGATGTTCTACTTTGCCTGCTTGAAAATGGCAGTTTTGAATTTGGTTGCGCGCTGCATTTTTTTTGGCATCTGCCACAGCCGATTCGATTTCTTCAATGCCAAAGACCTGCTCGGCCTGACCTGATAAAACCATGCCAATGGTGCCGGTTCCACTGTAGAGATCGTAAATGGTGCGAGCTTGAACCTGGGCTGCCATTTTTTGGATTTGGGTATAAAGCACTTCTGCAGCTTGGGTATTGGTTTGAAAAAATGCATAGGGCGAGATCTCAAAATCCAGGCCACAGAGGCTGTCCTGAATCAGGGCTTCTCCTTGCAAAACGGTTACCGGTTGGTAGCCCACGATTTGAGCATCACCGGTATGTTCGCTGTGAAGCACGCTGCGGATTTGGGTGCCAGGAAACTCAAAAGACGCTAATTTCTCTAAAAGCAGTGACCAATCGGGGGCATGGCCGGCGGCGGTATTTAAATGCAGCATCAGATCGCCGCTGCGTACCCCGTGGCGTAAAACCAGATGGCGCCAATAGCCTGTATGAAAGCGGGGGCTGTAGACTTCTCCCCCCAAAGCGGGTAAAACTTCCCGCACCAGTTGATGCAGTTTGCGCAGTGGTTCAGGCATGAGCTGACAGCTTGTGATATCCACCAGGGTACCGAAGGAGCCCGGCACGTGAAAACCCAGATAGGAGCCACGTGGAAGTGGTTCTCCCGCTGCCCGGAAGCGCTGGTAGTTTTCGTCTGAGAGGTAGATTTTATCGCCAAAGCTGAGTTCAAACTTATTGCGATAACCCCAAATCTGAGGGCTGGGCAAGACCGGCTGAATCTGCATTTCTGGGCCGAGCAGGGGGCTTAAGAGCTGCGTAACAATCTGGTGTTTCCACTCCAGTTGCAAAGCATAGCTGGCAGATTGCCAAATGCAGCCCCCACAACCGGTTCCTGCTTCTGTTGGCGGTTGCCCAAAATGGGCACAGGCAGGCTTGATTTGATCCGGGCGGGTTTCCAATACTTCCGTCAGTCGGGCTTCTGCCTTTTTCTGTCGGCGTTTGAGAATTCGGGCTGCTACTTTTTGTCCGGGCTGGGCATAGGGCACCAGCACCTGCCAGTCCTTGTGCTGGGCCAAGCCTTGACCTGCCGGACCCAGACCCTTGATTTCCAGTTCCAGAATTTCATGTTTTTTCATGTGAAAACTTGAACGCAGGCTTTAAAGCGGGTTCAGGCTGTCATCAACAATGGTTTGCAGGAACTCATCATTGGTTTTGCTCTTTTTAAAGCGTTCCAGAATGAATTCGGTGGCTTCCACAGTATCTGCATTGGAAAGCATACGCCGCAAGAGGTGTTCTTTGCGCAAGACATCGCTGCCGAGCAAGATCTCTTCTTTGCGGGTGCCAGAGAGCTTGATATCTATTGCGGGGAAGAGGCGGCGCTCGGCCAGTTTACGATCAAGACGCAGCTCCATATTGCCGGTGCCTTTGAATTCTTCGAAGATCACTTCGTCCATGCGGCTGCCGGTATCTACCAGTGCGGTGGCGAGAATGGTCAGACTGCCGCCAAATTCCACTTTACGGGCGGCCCCAAAAAAGCGCTTGGGAGAATGCATAGCATTGGGATCCAAACCGCCTGAAAGGGTACGGCCACTGGGGGGGATAATCAGGTTATAGGCACGGCTCATGCGGGTAATCGAATCTAAGAGAATGACCACATCGCGCCCCGCTTCGACCAGACGTTTGGCCTTTTCCAGTACCAGTTCAGTAATGCGGGTATGGTGCTCGGGCAGGCGATCGAAGGTTGAGGCGACGACTTCGCCTTTGATCGAACGCTCGAAATCGGTGACTTCTTCAGGGCGTTCGTCGATCAGCAGTGCAATCAGCACAATATCAGGGTGATTGGCTTCAATGGCGTGGGCAATGCCTTTGAGCAGGGTGGTTTTACCGGCTTTGGGCGGTGAAACGATCAAGCCACGTTGCCCCCGTCCAATCGGGCTGAAAATATCCATTAAGCGCATCGATAAATCATGGCGGGGGGTTTCGAGCATAATCTGGCCTTCGGGGTAAACCGGAATCAGGCTGTCAAAGGGGCGCAGATGCTGAATTTTTTCGGGTTCCAGATCGTTGACAGAGTCAATCTTGACCAGACTGGCGTATTTTTCTCCCTCTTTGGCAGGGCGAATCTGACCCACCAGGTTGTGGCCTGTTTGCAGTCTGAAGCGTTTGATCTGGGCTTGAGAGATATAAACATCATCAGAACTTGGGAAATAACCGTTTACGCGCAAAAAACCATAGCCTTCGGGCATGATTTCGAGAATTCCTTTGCGCGTATTCGCTCTGGCTTCTTGGGCCTGGGCAATACGCAGCGCGAGATCACTTTTTCGAAGTTTCAGAGGGTTGTGAATTGACAGTCCCCGGGCGATATCATAGAGATCTTTCAGGGTCTTATCCATGAGGATAGAGAGATCCGGCTCTGGGTAGGATTCCTGAGGCCGGGCTGTATGATGCGGATGGTGGTGCTGTTGCGGATGGCGCTTCTTGAAGGGCCTGTTATTGTTGTTATTCCGTCTCATATCCTTCTTGGGTACTGTAAATGACATTGGTTTGGATATCTCCGTGAAGACCGGTTTTTCCGGTGGGTTGAATTGAAAACAAGATCTGAAAAGTACTGAACAAAACTATAAAAAATAACCAGAAAAAGTGGGTTATGTAGGGTTCGAACCTACGACCCGCTGATTAAGAGTCAGCTGCTCTACCAACTGAGCTAATAACCCACGATTCAGGAATTAGGGAGATCTGGACTCTGTCAAGATGAGGAGACAGATGCTCGCTTACATGCTGTTCGGCATGAGCTATTCTAAAGTAGAAAACTTTTGACAGCTATAGAGTAGTTTAGTACAGCCCTTAGTGCCTGTCAAGCAAATGGAGCCTGTGCTTAGGCCGTCTGCTTATTTACATACGGGCAATCAGGGTGCGGGCAAAATAATAAAGAATGAATACGGTTATGCTCATGGCTGCCAGGTTCAGGCCCTGTAATAAGCTTGCCGAAGTCTGTCGGCGTGTGAGTTTGACTAAGCAGAAGCTGAGTGTGGAGATGGCAAGACTGACCTCAAAGCTGAACAATACTTTTCCATACCAGCCCATGCGCAGACCTGGGGTGGTGAGCACCCCATATTCCCAGTGCTGGTCTAAGGGGTAATACCACCACAGGGGAGTGGGAAAGACCTCCGAGAGAAAATAGCTCAGGCAAAAACTGAAGAGGGCCAGACTTCCCAGTAAAAAATAATTTTCGCGTTGCATTTTAAACACTCCGGTAGCTGCTCAGCAAGAGACCACTGATCAGGGCAAACCACACGATCAAAGTCAGGCTCAAAGAGAGAAAGACGTATACAAACAGAGGGGTGCGATCTTCTTTGGGGTTCAGAATCAGGCTAAACAGAAAAAAGACGATAAACAAAGCCAAGCCAATGCCGGTCCAGTGTTCCTTGATATCAAAAAGCTGGCTGGCCCAAGGCATGGTTTGATCGAAATAGCGGGCCCTGACATGGTAGCGGTAATTGGGATAGATCAGGGAACCCAGACCAAAGCTCAGCAGATAGGCCACGAAAGCGACTTTGACATAGAGCTTTTCCAGCCTGATTTTGGCAAAATGCCCGCCGAGATAGCGCAGCGTAATCAAGCAATTATGTGTCATTGAGCCCAAAAGCAGGATCGCCATCAGGGCATGTGCCAGCAAAAGCAGTTTTCCCTGGGGTTGAAGAAAAAGCACGGGTTGAGCAGTGGCTTGAAGCATAAACATGCTGGGTATTTTAACTGAAACAGGATCAGAACAGGAAAAGATCCTGGGCGATGAGTTCAAATTCAAGGCCAAAACCTCTGTTTTTCTTGCCTAAAATGAAGTCAATAGGGATGTAATCTATGGAGGAACGCAATGAAGTTGAACTATCAAATAGGTTTAACACTTTTTTTATTATTGGGTTGTACGCCCTTGAGTCCGGGATCTCTTCTGCGTGCAGAGAATGGCTCTGACTCGGGGAGCGCGACACGTCAGTCCTTTGCTGAGCGAGGTGAGCAGGGCGAGTCTGAAAATGAAGGGCCGGAGGGAGAAGAGGGGGGCTCAGGCTTTTCCAGCAAGAGCCACAATTCAGGCCAAAATTGTATGAAATGCCATTCTGCGGGTCAGCCAGCAGGGGAGCACGCTTTTTTTGCCGCAGGTACGGTTTACGATCAAGCGGGCGCAGCGGTTAAAACCGGGGGGAGGATTCAATTGCGAACCCAGCCCAATGGCGGGGGAACACTGGTGCTTGAAATGCCAGTGGATGCGACAGGGAATTTTTATACGGCCAAAGCACTGGATTTGAAGCAGGATCTGTATCCTTCTGTCAGCAATGGAGCAGGAAAAACTCAGTTTATGAGTTCTCCTTTAAGTTCGGGTCAATGCAATTCCTGTCATGGTGTGACCCAGAGCAAAATCTGGTCTGAGTGAGTTACGGGCCAGGCGCGCGCAAGAACCCCTTCGCATTAAATCAGGAAGCTCTTCTACTATAATAGAGCTATTTCAAGAAGGGCTCTTGCCGTTGAAACCATGAGGCTGGAAAATGCATCTTTGTATCTAGACCGAGCTTCAAGTGCTGACAATACAGGCCTTTTGGCACTGGTAGCTGAAGCGCCTGTTGTCACACCCGCTTTTAGCTATATTTTGGATCGTGCGCCCGATTATTTTGCTTTTTCACGCTTTCAGGGCGAGAAAACCCAGATTCAAGTGGCGCATTCGTCTGAAAAAGAGGTTCTGGGAACCATTTCTGTGGTGCATGATCGGGTATGGTTGCGCGGCCAACCTCAGCCGGTGGCCTATACTGCTGATTTGCGGGTTTCTCAGCGGGCCCGTGGTTTGGGGTTGGGGGATCGTTTGATGCAGAACGCTATGGCTTTGGCCCGTGGTGCTTCAGATCAACCGGTTTTTACCGTGGTCATGAAAGACAATCCTGTGGGGCTGAAAATGAATGCCAATCTGGCCCGCGATGGCATTGCTGAAATGCGCAAAGTGGCTGAGATTCGGCTTTATTTTTTTCTGGCTTTGCCGTGCTTGAAAGCGCCAGGTGCCTACCAGAGCCACCCAGCCCAGGTCTCTGACCTGCGTGAAATGCACGCGCTGTGGGTTCGGGTCAAACGAGGCCAGAACTTGGCTCGGGCTTGGAGTTATGACGATTGGCTGGCTTGGATTCAGGCGGTTCCAGAGCTCGAGATCTCAGATTATTTATTGGCCCGTAATCAGGCAGGGGAACTCTGTGGCTTTTTTGCGGTCTGGAATCAGCAGGCTTTGCGCAGGATTCGCCTGACTCAATCTGGTTTTGCCTTGCGCAGTCTGCGGACGGTTTGGAATACCTTTCACGGTGTTTGGGGACTGCCGCTTTTGCCGGGGGCAGGCCAGATTTTGCCCGTATGTCAGGTTCTCAATCTCTGTGTTGCGCCCGAGCATCGCCGGGCTTTGTCGGTGCTGCTTTCTTCTGCTTTGGCGGGTTTGCGCAAACAAGATGCGCTTTTATTGGGAATGGCATTGGATCTGCAGGACCCCTTGAATCATGAGCTAAAACATTTTATTGCATCGACTTCTGATCTATATTTATTGAGTAACGCAGATTTCGGTGCGGCCCGGCCCGGATTGTTTCATCTTGAAATTGGATGGGGTTAAATGAATGAGCAATGCATTTTTAAAACAGGTCTATTTTAAGCCACAGGCTGGACAAATTCCTGAACTGGAAGAAGGGCTTCAGAAAGCATTTGTTCAATTTCAGCGCAAAGGCCGCTTGGGGCTGGATATCGTTCTTTTGCTGCTGCGCTTTTCAAAATTGATTCTCAACCCCCATGATATTTCACCGATTTTTAAGGGGGGCAGTTTTCGCAACCATCTGAGTTTTCAGGTGGCGCTTGAGTCCTTATATGCCGATCCGGCCTGTGCAGAACTGATGCGCACCCGTTATCTTGCGCCCGCCCCCTTTGACTTGGATGAATTGCTGCGCTTGCCTGAACAGAGTTTGGGCCATGTCTACGCACGCCATATGCGTGAAAATCATTTGGATGTGGTTTTTTATCCCCCTTTGGAAGATACCCAGGATGATGACATCGCCTATTTGCGCAAACGGGCCCGCCAGACCCACGATATTCACCATGTGGTTTTGGGGTTTCCTGCCATTGATACGGGGGAAATGGCCATTTCAGCTTTTTATCTTTCACAGAACAATATCCCGCTTTCGGCTCTTTTGATTGGCTTTGGTTTTCTCTACGCAATTCTGCGCGAGCCACGTAGGATTGAAGAATTGATGAACGCGATCTTTCTGGGCTGGAGCCGGGGCAAAGAATGTCCTGTGTTTTTGGGACTGAAGTGGGAAGATTATTTTGAGCGCCCGATTGACGAGGTGCGACGTGAACTGCATTTGCCCGCACAACCGGAATGGCGTGTTTAAACCTTGAGAATGTGCATGGGTTACGGCTTTTTTAGCGGGTTTGCGCTATGCTGTCGTAAAACAGTGTCTGTCCAGGTATAATCAGAGCATGTCGCGTCGTAGCATTAAAACACTTCCTACTGGGCCTGTTGCCAAAGATCATGTGCGCACCTTTGTGCGTCATCATGGCCGCCGTTTGCCGGATCATTTGCGTCACCGGCTCGAAATGCATTCCCGTGCTTTGTCTCTGCACCTGACCCCAGAATTGCAATTGCAGGAATTGCAGGATTTACTTGAGCAATTTGCCGATGAAGAAAAATACCTCAGCCCTGAACTGCGCACCCAGTTTGAAACCCTTTCTGAAAGCAACCGCCGAGTTTTTGTGCGTGAACTGAAGCTGCTTGCAGAAATGAAACCCACAGAACGCGAAGCCTATCTGGCTTCGATGGAAACCTTCCGTCACACCGAGTTGGGTTTGGCAGACTGTACGCCCGCGATGCGCCAGGCCTTGCAGATTTTAGGCTTGAATCATCCCTGCAGTTTGAAAGAGATCAAACAGGCTTACCGAGTACAGGCCAAAAAACTGCATCCCGATCAAGGCGGCCATCATGATCGCTTTTTGCGTTTGCAACAGGCCTATCTTACTGCGCTTAAAGCGCATCGTTTAATTTGAGTGCAGCGCATTTCCAGTGGTTCGGTCTTTGAGTCTGAAATAGGCTATTCTCGGGCTGTAATCGTCGGTGATTTGATCTTCGTCTCAGGCACCACGGGGTATGATTATGCAACCCATTCGATTGCTGCAGATCCCTTAGAACAAGCGGAGCAGGCCTTTCAAAATATTGAAAAAACACTGGCTCAGGCTGGAGCTTGTTTTGCAGATATTCTCAGCGTGCGCTATATTTTTACTGATCGTCAGGATTTTGAGCGCTGTAAGCCTGTTTTGAAAAAATATCTCGGGGAGGTCAAGCCTGCGGCAACGCTCTTGATCGCTGGGCTTTTAGATCCGCAGATGAAATTAGAAATTGAAGTGATCGCAAGAAAATCCCCTCCAGCTTGAAGGGCTTGCTTTCATGATTTGAAATCAAGAAGCGAGCGTATCCCAAAATGACTAAACCTCTTCACGAAATTGCCGAAATTGCCGTAATTGGCGCTGGCGGAGCAGGCATGATGGCCTATCTGCGAGCCATTCTCAACTGCAATCAAGCCGTACTTTTTCAGGGCAATGCTGAAACCCGTCGTAAAGGGCGTGCCACTTGGGTGGCAGAGGTGGATAATATTCCTGGAATGCATGGCATGAAAAACCCGATCACGACGACGGCCCGAGGCACCTTAAAGTGGATTGAATCTCAACCTCAACTGGCTGCCTGTGGAACTGTGATCAATGGCATGGTGACCCGGATTGTGCCGCAGGATTCTGTTTTTTGCTTGCACTATGAGCTGAAAGGAATTGAGCACACCCTCCTGGCCCGTTATGTGGTGCTGGCGACGGGGGTGATGGATATTCAGCCTGAAATTGGCGGTTCGATCCTACCGATTTTGCCCTTCGCCAATCAAGGCCATGTTTTGTACTGTATTCGCTGTGATGGACACCGCACCTTGGGTAAACAGCTTTCGGTCATTTCCCATCAGGAGAAGGGAGTGTATATTGCAGCCATGATGCATGAGCGCTATGGACATGAGCAGATCAAGCTATTCACCCATGGTGCAGAGCCGATTTTTTCTGAAGAAGCCTGGCGAATCGTCAAAGCCTATGGCATGGAGGTCTATTCAGAGGTCATTCACGCAATTCTGGGCGATCCCAAAACCGGCTTAGAGGGATTTGTGCTGGCTGATGGAACCTCTGTTGCCACTACCTGTGCTTTGGTGGCCCTGGGCAGTCTGGTCTACAATCGACTATTGGCCGATTTGGGAGCCGAGCTTGAAAGCGATGGCCGGATCCATACCTCGGCCAAATTTGAATCGTCTGTCTCCGGTATCTTTGCAGTGGGAGATCTGGTCGCCGGCACGAAGATGCAGCTTTATACGGCTTGGGAAGAAGCCGTGATTGCGATTGAAGAGATCGACAGCCGTTTGCGCAGAGAAAAGCGGCTTGCCAAATTAAAGGGAAGCTGATCTTTGCGAGATTCTTTTACAAATGCTACCGTTTTTGGATCAGGATCTGGTATCCTGATCTGAAACTTCATTCCAGATATTCTGTTTTGTTGCTTGGACAGTGCCTGGAGAATCTGCTTGAAGATCCTCATACATGAAGATCTCATCGAAGAATTTCCAGAAAGTGTCCAAATACGTAGAAAACTACGGTGGAATTACGTCTCTGAAGCGCCGATCGAAAGCGCCAAGATTTCTGTGTTTCCTTTTGACGAAAAAGAAAATCTGTGTTATAGTTTTAACTTCAAATTAATGAATTTTTAAAGGAACGATGCATCATGAGAGCGTGTGACATTTCCGGCAAAAGATATAACAATGCCAACCGAGTCAGCCACTCCAACCGGAAGACCAAGCATCGTCAGCAAGCCAACCTGCAGTGGAAACGTTTCTGGATTCCTGAAGAAAAGCGCTGGGTGCGCCTGCGTGTTTCTACCAAGGTCATGAAAACCATTACCAAATATGGTTTGCTGTCCACGATTCGCCGGTATGGGGCTGATTCTGCCCTGGTCCAGAAATAAACAGGCATAACGCCCAAACCTACTGAAAGGAAAGCAGATCATGGCCAAAGCAGCGGCACGATTACAGATTAAACTGAAAAGTTCTGAGAGCCACTTTTGTTATTACACCATGAAGAACAAGCGCAATACTCCTGATCGTCTTGAACTCAAAAAGTACGATCCCGTAGTGCGTCGCCATGTAAACTTCAAAGAAGAAAAATAGTTTTTGGGCGTTTTGTCCAATTCCATGTTTTACCGACCCTTTCGGGGGTCGGTTTTCATTTGGGATTTGGATCTGAATGTCTTGAGAGAGCAAAAGAAATCTTTTTGTTTGAACTAAAACCGTCGGGGACAGGAATTAGAACTCGTCGTCATCGAAATCGACGATTGCAAATTCCTCACCCGTATCAGGTTCGAAAACTTCATCTTCCAGTTCTTTCAGAAGTGAAATAGAACCGGGTGTACTTTGAGTCTCGGGTTCTGCGGCTCTTGTTTCAGGGCGTGGCAATGGGCCGCTTGGAATGGGTTGGCCCAAAACAGGTGCTGCCGAACGCTCCTGTGAAAATTGTTGTTCAAGTTGGGCCAAACGGGAATGAAAGCGATCGGTTAATCCCACCAACAAACTGTGAAAATCCAAGAGGGCGTGGAGTAATTCTTCTACCTGTTCGTCGGTTAAACCTTGTGTGCTTGTCATTTTCTGTCCTTGCATTTACCCTGTTACTGATTCAATTTTACCCTGTAGAGCCTGTTTTAAAACATGAATCAGTTAGATCTTTGCTGTTGACGTGCCAAATATTCTTTCATTCCCGCTTCAATTTCATGGCGACGGGCATAGCCCATTTCAACCAATAGGGTGCCTACTTTTTTGTGGGCATGCTCGGGTTGGTATTTGAGCGTTAAAACATGGGAAAGCTGCCATTGTTGAATAATTCCCAGGGTCACGAGTACTTGCCCAAGAGAATCACTGGCGGGGGCACTTTGTTCTTTAAGGGTTTCATTTAACTGTGATTGACTGATATAACCCAATAAGACCAGAATTTCACCGATCGGCTTATGCAGAATACGCGGCAAGCGGAATTGGTAATCAATGGCGTCCTGAAGTTCTTCTGCCGTGATATAGCCTTTGCGGATCAAGGCTTGGCCCAAAGGCGTGTTTTCTTCTTCGTTTTGAGAAGTTGGGGGTTGAGGTGCTTGAGGCTGAACGAATTGTTCCGCTGTGTTGACGGTGGGCGGGGTGTTGTAGCTGGGGGTGCTGGATGTATGCGGCTGTTTTTTATAGTAATGCTGAAGCGCGGCTTCAATCATTTCTTTGGTGGTATAACCCATTTCCAGCAAGACGGTGCCCATGCGTTTTTCTTCGCCACTGGACTCTCTGTTTTTCAAGGCATCTTCAAGCTGACTTTGCTGAATCAGTCCGTCTTTGATGAGCTGTTGCAGAAGAACATCTTCAATGGGGGGTTTTTCGCCCAGAGCAACTTGAATCTCATCTTCAGAAACAAATTCAAGCGCGACGACGACCTCAGCCAATGTCATTTCCTGACCTCGCGGAAGCCGACACTGATACTGAAGAGCTGAGGTTAGTTGTTCGGGGGTGATGAGCCCCTTCTCCAGCAAAATACGATCGATCGATTCAGTTCGTTTAGGCAGCAAAATCTAGTCCTTACCTTTTCAAAAGGATTACATCCTGAGTCTATTATAGCCTGATTAAGAATTCTGCGAATTTGATCGCAAAGCGTTTAACAAACTCAAACTTTTGGGGCAAAGGGCTTTGAGCCCGTCAGTCAGTTGTTTAAGTTCTTTTTTGGCGCAGGTTTTTGATCAGGGCTGCTTCGATTATTTCTTGGCTGGTATAGCCCAATTCAACCAGTAAGGGGCCTAGGTTTTGATGTGGGCGGCCAGGCTCATGCTGAACACAGAGGGCATGGGCCAGTTGCCATTCCTGAATCACACCCTGCCGGATTAAAATCTGGCCGATGGGTTCCTGATGAAAGGCGGGCTGGTCGGCGAGGGCCTCTTGCAATTGGGTTTCGTTAATCGCTCCCATTAAAACGAGAATATCTCCCAGTGGACGGTACCCTTTGCCTGTTTCCTGTTTCTGAAAATTCAAGGCGGCGTCGAGTTGCGCTTGGTTGATATCCCCTTTCTCCAATAAAATTTGTCCCAAAGGTTTGGGGGAATTGGAGGGAGGAGGCTGAACTGCTGGGGGTTTTGGCGGCACTTGGGGAGCTACAGGGGGGAGGGAGGGGGCGCTTCCAGGCACCAGCACGGCCTCAATCGCTTCTCGGGTGGTATATCCCAATTCCAATAGAAGCACCCCTAATTTTTTATGCGCATGTTCTGGACTGAACTGTAAACGCATGGCATGTGCCAACTGAGCTTTGTCGATAATACCGGCTTCAACGAGACGATCTCCTACCCTGTTTTGAGTTTTGGGAGGTTGTTCAGCAAGCGCTTCTTCGAGTTGTTGGGGGGTGATATAGCCCTGTTGCATTAAAATTTCACCAATGGGCTTGTGCATGACTTTGGGCAAGCGTTTTTGGTATTCCAAGGCGTCATCAAGTTCTTCCTGACGAATCCAGCCTTTGGCCATGAGAATGCGGCCCAAGGGTAAATGGATAGGGGAGGAGGTATCGGGAACCGTATTCTTTTCAGGCGTTTCTGAATGCGTTTTCTCTTTGGTGGGTTCCAAGCCCTTTTGGCTTGATTGGCTGCTAAAGGTCGTGCTTTTACTCTGTGTCAGTTGATAATTTGAAATGGCCTGTTCAATTTGTTTCGCAGAAACCAATCCCAAATCCACCAGAATATCGACCACATGTTGCGTGGCAAAAGCATTGAGAACGCCCATGGCCTGTTCCAATTGCTGAGAAGAGATAATGCCTTCCTGAATCAGGATTTGCGCAATCGGGTCTTCCATGGCGTTATATTCTTCGCCCAGGGCGCTGCGAATTTGGGCTTCGGTAACAAATTCAAAGTCGACGAGGATTTGAGGCAAAAGCACGTACTGACCGGGAGGTAAACGACACTGATACTCCAATGCGGTGGTCAATTGATTTTGGGTAATCAAGCCTTTGGCTACCAGCAAGCGGCTGATTTCCAAATCTGATTTTGCCTGTGACATTTCCTCTCCTTTCGGTTGAACTCTTGCGAGACGGGTTTCTCGGTTGAGCTTTGGTGAGACGGGTTTCTCAGTTGAGCTCTGGCGAGACTGATTTCTCAGTTGAGCTCTGGCGAGACTGATTTCTCAGTTGAGCTCTGGCGAGACTGATATTATTGTAACAGGAGAGCGATAGCTGGTGCCCTTTGAAATTTGTTGTCGCTGTTTTGCCCGGTTGAGATGGGGCGCTAAAACTAGCTTGCTAAGAAAAGTTTTTACCTATGTTATTTTTCCGTTATCCCGCCATATTTCAGTTTCTGATATTTATTCTCACTCTTTGTTTGCTTATTTTGGGCTGGGGAGGGACTCTTTTGTATTTTTCGCAGATAAGCATTGAGGATCTGCTCAATGGAAGACCTATTCCAACACTTTGGCAAAATATTTATCTTGTGGGGCTTTATGGGGGGCTGATCGCTGTTTTATCCCTTTTTCGTCGTTTGAGAAAAGAGAAATGGTCTGATTGGGGCCTTTCACGAATTGTCTGGCGTCAATTACCGCTGGCTTTGGGAGCCGGGCTTTTGCTCTTTCTCGGTTTTTGTATGCGTGCTTCTGCTCAAGGACTCTTAAGTTTTCCGTTTCTTTTAGCCAAAGATGGGCCTCTGTTCTTGATTTTTTTGTTGCCAGCTTTGGCCTTGGTGGGAGCCGAAGAGGTTTTGTTTCGCGGCTTGCTGCTGAATCTTTTTCTTGATTTCAAACCTTTGCCAGCATTGGCTTTTCAGGCGCTGTGTTTTTCAGCTGTTCACGGAGCCAGTTGGCAGCATTTTGAAGTGGCCTTTAATCTTTTTCTTTTGGGCTTTTTTTTAGGACAGACCCGTTTGCTGACAAGCCATTTGGGTTGGGCTTGGGGGCTGCATGCAGGGTGGGTTTGGGGGCTGCTTGTTTTGGCTTCACAAGGGGGGCTCAAGACCCAAAGTGGAACTTGGGAGCCCCTTCAGGATTTATTCTTCACGTTTTTACTTTTGGTTCTCTGTTTTGCGGCCTATCTCAAGGCCCCGGCTCTTTGGCTCAGGCCAAGCAAGGCTCTGAATTCTGACTGAATTCCAACGGCAATAAAATGACGCTGGATCGGCAAGTATGTCATAATGAATCCGCACTTTTTAAATGACTGAAAGAGGATACTGTGTGACGACTCCGCCAGCTAAAGCAGCAGCGGCTTCTGTGCAAACGCATACGGCAACCCGTTACGTTCGCTGCACAAGGCCCCGTCCGGGCCATGAGAGCGAAGCTCTCGGTATTTTCCTATCTCAAGGACACCCAAGCGACTTTACGTTGCGCGGGATTTCAGCGCAACAACCTCATGTCGATTCTATTGTCAAGGAACAAAGCTTA